>NZ_JADPMS010000100.1:0-966 GCF_015686645.1 Streptococcus sp. NLN76
CAATCACAGATGAGAATGGAAACCCAGTAAATGTTGTCGTTAAAGATGTAACTCCAGAAGGTGTGATCGATACAAATACCCCAGGTGACTACACAGGTAAGGTAGAGATTACATATCCAGATGGAAGCACAGAAGTTATTGATGTACCTGTAAAAGTTGTAGAGAACACTCCAGCTAAGACAGACGCAGACAAGTACGAACCAACAGCGAAACCTGAAGAAGTAGCAAAAGGTGGCACAGTTGATTTAACAGATAACGTTGATCCAATCACAGATGAGAATGGAAACCCAGTAAATGTTGTCGTTAAAGATGTAACTCCAGAAGGTGTGATCGATACAAATACCCCAGGTGACTACACAGGTAAGGTAGAGATTACATACCCAGATGGAAGCACAGAAGTTATTGATGTACCGGTAACAATTGTAAATCCACGTACAGATGCAGATAAGTACACACCAGAAACAACTCCAGAAACTGTAGCCAAAGGTGGCAAAGTGGACTTAACAGATAATGTTAAACCAATCACTGATGAGTCAGGTAAGCCAGTTGAAGTAACAGTTAAAGATGTAACTCCAGAAGGTGCGATTGATACAAACAAACCTGGAAATTACACAGGTAAGGTAGAGATCACTTATCCAGATGGCAGCAAGGAAGTTGTGGATGTACCGGTAACAATTGTAGATCCACGTACAGATGCAGATAAGTACACACCAGAAACAACTCCAGAAACTGTAGCCAAAGGTGGCAAAGTAGACTTAACAGATAATGTTAAACCAATTACTGATGAGTCAGGTAAGCCAGTTGAAGTAACAGTTAAAGATGTGACTCCAGAGGGTGCAATTGATACAAACAAACCTGGAAATTACACAGGTAAGGTAGAGATCACTTATCCAGATGGCAGCAAGGAAGTTGTGGATGTACCGGTAACAATTGTAGATCCACGTACAGATGCAGATAAGTACACAC
>NZ_JADPMS010000101.1:0-945 GCF_015686645.1 Streptococcus sp. NLN76
CACGCATACGCTCAAGGCCTTGACACAAAATCCCCTTCTCTTTGCTTCACAACTAGGCTCAGCAGGCATCAATCTGCCAAATAAATTGTCCTATTTTTAGAAAAATGGTTGACAAATGGTAGAAAAATCTCTGGGGGAGATTTTGAGCTTGCTGAGGAGCGTGGGACAAAAGTCTCAACCTTCCTATTTTAGTTAGTGAATTAACTGTGACGCAGTGGTTGATTGGTCAAACAGCTAAAAGGCTGTTTGAGGTAGCAAATAACAATTGTTCGCTTTTATTGAGAGAATATTTCCTGTTCTCTTATCCAGATACTCAACGAGTCAATTCCTGACTCGTTGACCTCCGAAAGTAACCGAATCAACATTGACATGAACTTCGTTCCTTTCATTTAGAAACTCTAAAGGCATTCAACATGCCTTTAGACCGGAGGTGGGATTCAAACAGTCTGGGAAGAGACTGTTTGAACCCGAGCCTAACAATAAAAGAGCGAGGTCGGTTTGGGGAGAAACCGTTTCAGCTTACAACTTGAAACAAAGACTTGTAACGAACGATTTTATTTGTGAAAATCGTTCTGTCTCACTCTCCAAATAAGTACGGCAAGACGAGCTAACACAGTAATATAAGAAAAAACCATTCACAGTTGACAATGTCATTAAGTTAAGACCTAGAATTTAGAATAAGACCACATTTGAAAGCTCATAATTACATCAGACTTTCAAATGTGGTCTTTTTGTGCACGCCAAATAAAGGTTTTTGTGACCTTTTTTAAAAATTATGATACTCTATAGGTGAAACTTACTACTGATTGATTTTTCAGTCGCCTTTCAAACGTCCGACCTGGACGAATGATTGATAAATGTCTTTCTATGTAAGTTTTCAACTTAGAAGAAGTGAGCCTGTTTTTCAGAAATTGTTTACAGGCATAAACAGCATCAGAAAAGCAG
>NZ_JADPMS010000102.1:0-929 GCF_015686645.1 Streptococcus sp. NLN76
GGAATAAGTTAATAGGATGGCCTCTACTTTAAATTTTAAAGCATAGAGATTCCTGCATCTTAAATCCTCAATCCCAAACTGCTCTAAACTCGAAAATACCGTTTCAATTGGTTTACGCAGTCGTCCAATCTTATAATTTTCCAGTTTAGAGTAATCACTCATATTCTCTCTTAATTGAGTTATTAATCTGATTCCACACCTTAATAAGTCATCTTTCAATGATCTAGTTACATATCCCTTGTCGCCATAAACAATCGAGAATGGGCTGGTAGTGAGTAATTCATAAGCTATTTGACTATCATGGATTGATGCTGGTGTGACTACATAATTGATTGGAAAACCGTTATTTCCAACTACTACGGAAAATTTAATACCATAGTAATGTTCTTGTTTTGTAGCGTTAAAGCCTATATTAGCTGTCGACTCAAGAAGTTTTGCTCGACAATTTCTAATTGGTTTACACAAAGCACAGGGAAAACTGTCAATAATGCCGAATTCACAGCTGTTGACGAGAGAATCTACAAAATAATAGCGCATCATCTGAATCGCTTGAGAAAGATTTTGGCATATCCGGCAAAATCTAGATCGTTCAGGAAAACATTCAGGAAACAAGTTAGTACGAATTGCGCGATAAATAGCATTAGCTGATCTACAACCTTGTTGTAAAGCCCAAATGTAGCTAGAAATCAAGATAACATCTGGTTGAAGTTGCAAATGGACATTCTTACGAAAACGAACCGATTCTGGAACATATTTCTCGTATAGATCTGTCACTTTAACCAAAATTTTATTGAAAACTACTTGTGTTTGTGATGGATTCGCGAGATAATGTACTTGGCTTTGCATATCATGTCCTCAATTCATGGTGGTTTTGAGTTTATGATACGCAAAGTTTTTTATTATTTCCAGGATTAACTAGCACAACGGGT
>NZ_JADPMS010000103.1:0-914 GCF_015686645.1 Streptococcus sp. NLN76
ATTTACCCTCTTTTTTCTAGTTAGTTTCTGAAAGATACTAACTAGAAAAAGGAGGCCAGGCAACCACGGGGCGCCTAGAACGCACAAAATTCTATCAAAAACTGTCCAAGATATTGACTGAAATCCACTATAAAAGAAAAACTAGCATTTGAGTGCATCTCGGCAAATGATAAGGATTTTGACTTCAGATTACGATATTTTAAATATAGGTTAGGGATACTTAGTAGTCAAAAGGAAAAGCAATTAGCTGAGGAGTTGTTGTCAAACCTTGCTTTTTCAACATTAATGAAGTGTGTAGATTTAGATGTGTTGTATCAGTTGTTGTTTCTTTCAAATAGAAATTTACCGACTTCTTTTAATGAAATGTTGTCAGACTATATAGGTGGCTTAAGTATCTATTTTGCTAGAAAATATCAGATTAGGGAATTTGCGTTAAGTATTTTAATTGCTTTAAATATTCGAAAATATTTTGAAAATACTTTTTTTGAAGATGCTGTTGAATTTCTTGAATACATTCAAACAAATTTGGGATATTTTGGCTATGATGATCCATTTAGTAGATGTACTAATGATGTAAATCAAAAAATTTTAAATTCATTTTATAGCATAATGGCTCTAGAAAACCTGTATGATAGATTATGACATTAAGAGGGAGACATTTATGAAAAAATTATTGATTCCTGAGACGATAAAACATAAACTTCAACTATTTTTAGGTATAATTTTAAATATTTTTTCTTATGTTGTCTTTTTATTAATTCCTCAGTCAATACAAAAAATAATAGATCCCGAATTATTCATACCCTGAATATCTTTGCGTAACTATCAAAAAAATCATCAGAAACAAGCAATAAACAATTGCAGTTCTGATGATTTTTATGAACGATCAAGCTTTTCTATAAATAAATATGGAT
>NZ_JADPMS010000104.1:0-875 GCF_015686645.1 Streptococcus sp. NLN76
ATTACATTCACTGGTGGAATCACCAAAGGATCCATGGAAGCCTCAATTACCAGACACCTATGGACGTCAGACTAAGGTCTGACGAAAAAGAATTTATAAATTTGTCCAAATAGGTGTTGCCTTTCCAAGTCATTTTCAAACTCCTCTATAATGTCATCTATAGAGTAGGTGACCGGATTCTTTTCAAAATCCTCTAAGGCTTGGATACCTCTTTCATAGTCTAACTTATCTTCTATTTGCTCTTTCAATGCTGTTTTAAATAATTCTGATAAGGTTTTCCCTGTATGTGTTGAATAACTTTTAAATAATTCTTCTTCTGCTTTGTTTAATCTCAATGATACCATGGCCATATTATTCACCTCCTTTTGTGTAATACATTGTATAACATTTTTTCTAAATAGGCAAATTTAAATAAAAAGCCTAGCTGATTGACTAGGCTCAAACTTGCAACTCTTCCCGAATCGCTTTCTGCAAAAGTTGGCTAAAATTAATTTTGTTTTCTTTCCCAATAACCAATAATCTCCACCTTCAATCAACTATTCTTGAACAAGCATAAATCTAAAATCAAAACCACCCGTGAGAACGGGAGGTTTGTTCTTCGGCTGAAAACCTCTATTACCGGCCAAAACCTAAAGGCTTGTCCGAATGGTCTCCCTTATGCACCACTTCTCCAGCTGACCCGGCTAGCGGGTCCCTTTCTGTTCTACTTCCTTATATTTTTCTGACCCGTGAATGGATCGTACTCCTCGAATATGCTTAATTGGTCCACTATCACGTCATCTTGTAATTGATTACGAATATATTCTTCTATTCGCTTCTGATTCCTACCAACTGTGTCTACGTAATACCCTCTACACCAGAATTTTCTATTGCCA
>NZ_JADPMS010000105.1:0-740 GCF_015686645.1 Streptococcus sp. NLN76
TCAATACACGACGTTCAACGTCCAACATACTTTGAAAAAATTCTAACTAAAACAGGTGTCTTGCCAGTTTGAGCTACGGCATTAAATGCCAAAATCTAGTACGACTTAACAAGACACTACTACTTTAACATAAAGAAAAAGTAGTGAGAAAATCTTCCGTCGAAGGTTTCCTCACTACTAATCTTAGTATGTTTAGAATCAATAAGATCTGAAAATCTTAAAACGTGACACAAATGAAACAAACTGTTCAACTTGCAGGACTATCCTGCTAAAATTGCGTGAAACATACTACAGTAGCCTTCTCAAAATTGGCAGGAGTGGAGTCAGTTACGATTGATTTGGATCAACATCTAGCCCAAGTGACAACCAATACAGCCTACCAGGTTCAAGATTACCAAGAAGTTCTTGGTCCCTTGCCTTACAAGGTAGAATCTGTCCTTTAATGCAAAACGCCGTTTCCCCCAAAAAAGGACCGGCGTTTTCGGTACGACGGGCATGTCGTACATCTGAGGTGTAAGTCCTCTGTGGGCACCTGCTACCGGTGAACTCAATAGCGACTCCCAAGCCTGACTATCGTGAGGTAGCGGGGAGAGGAAGGGATAGCGAAATCGTAGCTCTACGAACAGAAACGTGATAGTAAGGCGTATATGGAGGATAAGGGGGCCGGAAACTCTAAAGTCCAAGAAGGTAGTCGTAACCTATATGCGTAAATCACGAGAGTAAACGAGGAAAGATGTACG
>NZ_JADPMS010000106.1:0-679 GCF_015686645.1 Streptococcus sp. NLN76
GGTTGGAGGTAAAATGAAGGGCTGGGTAACAGACTTTGTAATGAAGACTGAGCAACAAGGAGGATAAGAAACAACCATGAGTCCTTTCCATAACTCTATTGTTCTGGGAAACATTGCAATAGTCAAGTATTTATACAATTATTGTTCAAACTGGGTTTTAATAACCCTCTAAACTTATATTACGAGGAGGAAATATGGTTCAATCCCTTAATACAAGCGTTGAATTCCAAACCAGAGGCCAATCCTATCTCGGAGTCGGCGGGCAGGTCGGAAATTTTTTGGTTGGTGATAAAGCCCTTGAATTCTATAGCGATCGGAATGTGCAAGATTTTATTCAAATGCCTTGGGAAAATATCCAAAGCATTGGAGCTAATGTTAGTCGTGGAAAGGTGAGTCGGCATTTTGAAGTCAAGACAGATTTAGGAAATTTCCGCTTCTCTTCCCCAGACTCCGGCCGGATCCTCAAAATCGCTCGCCAACACCTCGGGGACGAGAAAGTCGTTCGCCTACCGACCTTGGTCCAATTGACCTGGAAAAAAATTCAGCAAGCGCTGTCAATCAAAGATGATTATGTCCCGAAAAAATGATTAATATGGGCTAGAATAATTAGCGCGATTTTATTTGACACCAGGTACCTTTGAAGCTGTTTTTTAGACTAAACCAAGGCTACGATTAGCCT
>NZ_JADPMS010000107.1:0-535 GCF_015686645.1 Streptococcus sp. NLN76
ACATGGAATTGTAAGTACCACATAGTTTTTGCTCCGAAATATCGTAGACAAATTATTTATGGAAAATACAAAGCAAGTATTGGACAAATACTACGAGAATTATGTGAACGAAAAGGTGTAATAATTCATGAGGCAGAAGCTTGTAAGGATCATATTCATATGTTGGTAAGTATTCCACCAAAATTAAGTGTTTCATCGTTTATAGGATATCTTAAAGGAAAGAGCAGTTTAATGATATTTGATAGACATGCCAATCTCAAATATCGATATGGCAATAGAAAATTCTGGTGTAGAGGGTATTACGTAGACACAGTTGGTAGGAATCAGAAGCGAATAGAAGAATATATTCGTAATCAATTACAAGATGACGTGATAGTGGACCAATTAAGCATATTCGAGGAGTACGATCCATTCACGGGTCAGAAAAATATAAGGAAGTAGAACAGAAAGGGACCCGCTAGCCGGGTCAGCTGGAGAAGTGGTGCATAAGGGAGACCATTCGGACAAGCCTTTAGGTTTTGGCCGGTAATAGAGG
>NZ_JADPMS010000108.1:0-518 GCF_015686645.1 Streptococcus sp. NLN76
CTAGAATCTTTTTTAAATTAGTACTCTTAAAAATTTATCGAATACCATACTCAAATGGAACTTCTTTCGTCTCATACTCATATCTTTACCAACATCAAGATTTCTTAACACACTCAAACAAAATTTGTCGATAATATTCAGGTTAAAGGCTAACTGTTTATTTAAAGTTTTATTAGCGTCTTCACGGAAAACAACATCCAATAGCCAGTGCATACTCTCGATTTTCCAGTGGCCCCGAACATAGCTGGCTAGTTCGTCAGCTAATACCTTCGTACTCAAGACAAAATAGCGCTCGATACGCGTTACCTTATCATCCTTCTCAATAATACAAATAGCCTTTCCCAAACATTGAACATGAGGCCAATCTGGATGGTCTTTTCGGAACCAAGAAGTGTCGTGGACAACTTCATACTTTCGTGTTTCGATTTGACCATGAGCTTTTTCAATAGTTTCATAATAATCTACTACAGACTCTTGGTCATAGGAAAAGCAAGCAACAATATCTTCCAATAATCCTT
>NZ_JADPMS010000109.1:0-507 GCF_015686645.1 Streptococcus sp. NLN76
TGATTTGATAGAAGAACCAGGAAAACAACACCCCTCACGACCAAGAAGGAAATACAGAGGGGAACTTATTCAAATGGACGCCAGTCAGCTTGTCTGGTTTGGTGAAATCGAAACACATCTTCATGTAGCTGTCGACGATGCTTCTGGAGATATTGTAGGAGCCTACTTCGACTATCAAGAAACCCTAAAGGGCTACTTCAATGTCTTAAATCAGATTCTTGTCAAGCATGGCATTCCTATGGAATTTCTTACTGACAGGCGAACGGTTTTTGAATATCAGAGTAAAAAGATGAAAAAAGTTGAAGAACACACTCTCACTCAATTTGGATTTGCTTGCCAACAGCTGGGCATCGACCTTGATACAACTTCAATCGCTGAGAAGAAGGGAAGGGTGGAAAGGCTGAATCAAACATTACAATCTCGATTAGCTGTTGATCTTCAGAGAAAAGGCATTCAATCTCTGGAAGAGGCTAATAGCTTCCTAGAAGAGTGGATTCAAACTTTTAA
>NZ_JADPMS010000011.1:0-45333 GCF_015686645.1 Streptococcus sp. NLN76
TATAGAGAGATTAATCAAAACATTAGGATTTATAGTCGCTAGGACACGCTGCATGGTATCATGTGATGGAATCCCGTTTTCTAAGGATAAAACCGTACGAAGACTGTGTTCGTAACATTTCCCAAAAGCTTCAATATCCTCCCAATACTCAGCTCCAGATAGGCGAGCAAAGAAAATAAGAAGAACGATATCAACGAGAGTATGACGAATTTTCCAACTATCTCTCTTATCTTCAATAGACTTTAAATATGAAATCATAACATCCATAAAAACGCCCTCCTAAGCTAATTATAGGCTTAAGAGGGCGTTTTTACGAATATTTATCGGTTACTGAAAATTTTCAATAGGGAGTTTTCTTCATGCGTTTGTCGTGGTCTAGGTCTAGAGAATGATTCTATCTCTGAAAATTAGTGGTATAATAGTAGGGTTGAACTTTGGGTTCAAAATCATCTGATTGAGGTGTTATGATGAATAAAGTAGCTATCGTAGCTGCCTACCGCTCTGCCATCGGTAGTTTTGGGGGCAGTCTAAAAGATATTGAGATAGCCGATTTAGGAGCGCAGGTCTTGCGAACTGCTTTGGAGAAAAAACACATACCTGCTGCGGTGGTGGATGAGGTCATTTTTGGAAATGTTCTCTCTGCTGGGCATGGTCAAAATATTGCTCGCCAAATAGCTATTCGTGCTGAAATTCCAGAAATGACCTCTGCCTATACTGTGAATAAGGTTTGTGGTTCTGGCCTCAAGTCTGTCCTTCTAGCAGCACAATCCATTTTACTTGGGGACAATCAAGTTGTTGTTGCAGGTGGTATTGAGATCATGAGCCAGGCTCCCTACCTATCCAAAGCCAGTCGTTTTGGAAATAAGTTGGGGAACATGACCTTGGAAGACTCCGTGCTAACAGACGGTTTAACAGATGCCTTTCAAGACATTCATATGGGAATCACCGCCGAAAATGTTGCCGAAAAATTTAAGATTAGTCGCGAAGAACAAGATCAGTTTGCGTATTTAAGTCAAGAAAAAGCAGCTAAGGCCATTGCCAGTGGACGATTTGTGGATGAAATTGTTCCCATCACCATTCAGGAGAGAAAGGGAGAGCGTGTTTTTCAAGAGGATGAATACCCTCGCTTAACTCCAATTGAGAAACTGGCGACCTTACGCCCAGCTTTTAAGCCGAATGGAACTGTCACTGCCGCTAATGCTTCTGGAATCAATGATGGCTGTGCTGTAGTCCTACTCATGTCGGAGGAAAAGGCGCGTGAACTTGGTGTAGACGTTCTAGCCTATATCGAGTCCTATGCAACAAGTGGCTTAGACCCTGCTTATATGGGCTTGGGTCCGATTTCAGCAACTCGGAAAGCTCTAGAGAAGATAGACTTAACGACAGAGGATTTAGACTTGGTTGAGTTGAATGAGGCTTTTGCAGCTCAATCGATACCAGTCATTTCCGAACTTAATTTAGATCCAAAAATTGTAAATGTGAATGGCGGGGCTCTGGCGCTAGGACATCCAATTGGTGCTAGTGGCAGTCGCATTTTGGTGACCCTCATTCATGAATTGTTGAAACAAGAAAAGGAGTTAGGACTCTGCTCGCTTTGTATTGGAGGCGGTCAAGGAATTTCTTTGATTATTTCCAATGCACAAGCTTATTAATGAAGAGTCAAAACAGAGAACATGATGAAAATCGGAATTGATAAGATTGGTTTTGCCGTTCCAGAATTTGTCTTGGATTTAGCTGATTTAGCTGCAGCTCGGAATGTTGATCCCAATAAATTTAAGATTGGATTACTTCAATCAGAGATGGCTGTTGCTCCAGTGACCCAAGACATTATTAGCTTAGGGGCACAGGCTGCGGCAGCGATTTTGACAGAAGAAGACAAGCAGGCCATAGATATGGTTATTGTGGGGACTGAGTCGAGTGTGGATCAGAGTAAAGCGGCAGCTGTGGTGATTCACGGACTACTTGGGATTCAGCCCTTTGCCCGTTCTATCGAAATGAAAGAAGCCTGTTATGGTGCAACGGCTGGTCTAAGCCTTGCCAAAACGCATATTGCTCAGAATCCGAACTCAAAAGTTTTAGTCATCGCGAGTGATATTGCCAAATATGGAATTGCATCAGGTGGAGAGCCTACCCAGGGAGCAGGTGCGGTAGCCATGCTTGTAACAGCAGATCCAAGTATTTTGGTTCTAAACTCAGATAATGTTTGCCAAACACGGGACATTTATGACTTTTGGAGACCCAATGATGATAAATATCCACGAGTGGACGGTAAATACTCAACTGAGCAGTATACAGATTGTTTGACAACGACCTTTGATTATTACAAGAAAAAGACAGGCAAGGACCTCGAAGATTTTGCGGCCATGTGTTTACACATTCCTTTCCCAAAACAGGGCTTGAAAGGGTTGCGCGCCATTGCGAATGAGGGAGAGACCTTGGATCGTCTGACAGAGCGTTTCCACGAAGCCATTGTCTACAATCAAGTGGTTGGAAACATTTATACAGGATCCATTTTCCTATCATTTTTATCTTTGCTAGAAAATTCTCAGGCACTTACAGCTGGGGATGAGATCTTATTCTATAGCTATGGAAGTGGGGCTGTTTGTGAAATTTTCAGTGGTTACTTGGTAGAAGGATATAGTGCCTCTCTTCAAGAAAATCGCATGGACCATTTAAACCAACGGACAAAGCTTTCAGTTGAGGAGTACGAAAAAATCTTCTTTGAGGAGATTGTTTTGGATGAGGCTGGTAATTCTAACAATTTGACTTCAGATGACACTCCTTTCGCTTTAGAGAAAATAAGTGAGTTCAAACGCATGTATCATCATTAAAAAAGGGGGGCGGAAGGTATTTTCAGCCCCCTTTTAGAAAAGGAAATGATTTCAATGTTTTCAGGTTTTTATAAACAATCACGACAGGACCGGATTGCCCTCCTCCACAAAGAAAGGTCTCTGACAGAGGAGAATATAGCTACTTTAGTGGAAGACGCCAACCTGCCTGAGGCGATTGCAGGAAAGATGGTGGAAAACCATTTAGGAACTTTTTCTCTACCTTATGCGGTATTGCCAGAGATTCTTGTGAATGGGCATAACTATACAGTCCCTATGGTGACGGAAGAACCATCCGTTGTGGCAGCAGCGTCTTTCGGAGCAAAAATCATTAGCCGTTCAGGTGGTTTTGAAACCTCTAGCCACAAGCGCCAGATGATTGGACAAGTGGCACTTTTTGAAGTGGAGAATGTGGAAAAAGCCAAAGAAGCAATCCAGAATGAAGAAGAAAAACTGCTTCAGATGGCCAATCAAGCCTATTCTTCCATTGTCAAAAGAGGTGGAGGTGCCCGTCAGCTGACGGTTGAGGTGAAGGAGCCTTTTTTGATTGTCTATCTTCATGTAGATGTTCAAGAGGCTATGGGAGCTAATATTTTAAACACCATGCTGGAGGCATTGAAAGAGTCTCTGGAATCTATTAGTCAAGGACAGGCCTTGATGGGAATTCTGTCTAATTATGCGACGGACTCCTTGGTAACAAGCCGTTGTCAAATTCCTATTGCCAAACTATCAATGAAAAAAGCGGAAGCTGTTCAAATAGCAGACAAAATAGCCTTGGCTAGTTTGTTGGCCCAGGTAGATCCTTATCGGGCAGCAACCCACAATAAAGGAATTTTTAACGGGATTGACGCAGTTGTGGTTGCAACAGGAAATGATTGGCGTGCCATAGAAGCCGGTGCCCATGCCTATGCTAGCCGAGACGGAGTTTATAGAGGTTTATCTACTTGGACGATTGACGGAGACAATCTTGTTGGAGAGATGACCCTCCCCTTACCCGTTGCGACTGTAGGTGGGTCCATTGGTCTAAATCCCAAAGTTGCAGCTTCCTTTAATCTCCTCGGGGAAGTGACCGCTAAAGAATTAGCTGCGATCATTGCCTCTGTAGGTCTTTGTCAAAATTTTGCGGCCTTAAAGGCGCTCGTGACAACGGGCATCCAATCAGGGCATATGAAATTGCAGCTGCAATCGTTGGCCTTGCATGCAGGTGCCCGAGTGGAGGAAGTTGCTGAATTAGTCACCGTATTGCGAAAAAGTTCTCATCCCAATTTGCAACTGGCTAAGGAAGTTCTAAAAGACATGCGAAACCAGTAAGTTGGAAGCTGGAACAAGTGATTGGTACCCAAACCTTTTCAAACCGAAATTTTTCCAAAAAAATCAACTTTTTCCCTTGCAATTCGTACAGGGCTATGTTATGATTATTTACGGTTTGAAAAAACTGCCTAAGACAGTAGGGGAGTTCAACTCATAAAAATCCTACCGAGGACAAAACGTAAGAGGACATTCAGAAAAATCGCTGCTATGTGTGTTTTTCGAATTGACATAACGATTTGTACTTTCGTGTCTAGGTTTGGGTGCGAATTTTTTATTTGTCCCAAGCAAAATAAAAACGGAGGTAAACATACAATGAGTGAAGCAAGTATTGCTAAGAAAGCCGAATTAGTAGATGTTGTTGCTGAGAAAATGAAAGCTGCTGCATCTATCGTCGTTGTGGACGCTCGTGGTTTGACAGTAGAACAAGATACAGTTCTTCGTCGTAACCTACGCGGAAGCGAAGTCGAGTACAAAGTAATCAAGAACTCTATTCTTCGTCGTGCAGCTGTTAAAGCTGGTCTTGAAGGAATGGAAGATGTCTTTGTTGGACCATCTGCAGTTGCATTTTCAAATGAAGATGTTGTTGCACCAGCAAAAATCTTGAATGACTTTTCTAAAGAAGCTGAAGTACTTGAAATCAAAGGTGGTGCTATCGAAGGCGCTGTCGCAAGCAAAGAAGAAATCATGGCCTTGGCTACATTGCCAAACCGCGAAGGACTTCTTTCAATGCTCCTTTCCGTACTTCAAGCGCCAGTTCGCAACGTTGCTCTTGCAGTCAAAGCGGTTGCAGACGACAAAGAAGGTGCAGCTTAATCCAAGTTGCCTAGTCTATTAGACACACAATTATTAAAAATATTTTTTGGAGGAAATCACAATGGCATTGAACATTGAAAACATTATTGCTGAAATTAAAGAAGCTTCAATCCTTGAGCTTAATGATCTTGTAAAAGCTATCGAAGAAGAATTTGGTGTAACTGCAGCTGCTCCTGTAGCTGTTGCTGCAGCAGGTGCTGCTGATGCAGGTGCTGCTAAAGATTCATTCGACGTTGAATTGACTGCAGCTGGCGACAAAAAAGTCGGTGTAATCAAAGTTGTTCGTGAAATCACTGGTCTTGGTCTTAAAGAAGCTAAAGAGCTTGTAGACGGAGCTCCAGCAATGGTTAAAGAAGGCGTTGCAACTGCAGAAGCTGAAGAAATCAAAGCTAAATTGGAAGAAGCTGGTGCTTCTGTAACTCTTAAATAATAGAGTTTCCAATTGATAAAAAGCCCCACGATTCCTAGAGTCGTGGGGTTTTCATTTTTGAGTTTATCTAAAAGTTGAAATCAGTTGTTAACTTTTGAGATGATGTTTTCAGCGATTTCTTGCAGGATTTCGTTAGCAGGACGCTTGCTAGGTTTAAGATTTATTGTGATATGTGAGAGGCCAAGTTCTTTTTGTTCTTGCCAAAAGTTGGCAAGGGAATTGGAACCACCACGTAGATAGATATTATGAAAAAGCTCTACAGGTGCATTTGGATCTTCTAAAAGTTCTACAAAGTTAGCGTAGCCAAAAGGATGCCAACGGCCATCATGGTTTTTCTCTTTCACCAAGTTAATGATATCTTGAGTGGTGTGTGGATCAACCCCATGCCAAATCCAAGCATCTGCTTCATTAGCCAACCAACTGATGTTTTGTCCTGAACGTCCGATAGAAACCATCGGTAAATCTTGATTGACTTTAGGAATAAAATCCACTCCTCCATTGAGAGAATTGTAAAATTGACCTTCAAATTTCGGAAAACTTATATTTTTACGTGTCAATGTACGAATCAAGTCCCATGCTTCCCTGAAGCGTTCTGCTCTATCTGTAAAATTCTGTTGAAAAATTGGGTATTCACTTGGGCGATCTCCAGCAGATAGACCGAGTATAAACCGGTCTCCAGATAGAAGTGCAGTTGTGGCAGCACTCTTGGCTAGATGAATAGGATGACGAAGTGTAGATATTAATCCAGCAGTTCCGAGGTTAATTGACTGTGTCTTAGCTGTAAGGTAGCCGAGAAGTGTAATAGGATCTAATCCTTGTCCTACGTCACCGAAGTTAGGGTCGTATAGAGGTACATCTCGGAGCCATAGTATCGAAAATCCCGCTTGCTCAGCTAAATTAGCTAGGTTTCCTAGATCTGTTATGTCGGGTATTGGTGTATCTGGATACCCTTTAAAAGGAGCTATAAGCCCGAATGTTAGTTTTTCTTGTTGAAAGACTTTGTTAAAAGCAGGATGTATGAGTTCTCGACTGGTCGAATCTTTGCTTTTTTTTGCTTCTAGTAGAATTTACAAAGGAAGAAGTATCCTTGTTTAAAATTGAAAATTTGGGTAAATGTATTTTATTATTCTCTTGTACCATATTTTTTTCCTCTGTCTTTAATAGAAAATTGTAGCGATAAACTGAAATCGACGTTAAAAACCATGGAGGTCAGTTTCAAATGGTGCAGGACTGAAATCAATCTCTGAAGTATATTGCTTACTTATATATGTTAAAAGATGTGGTTTCCCGTAGTCTTTATTGTATTTAGCTCGCTGTTGCTTGAATAAGCAATTAACCAATTCCGATTTCTATAAAAATATTCTCTTGTTCTAAGATTTGGAATACTTCACGAATTTCCTATGGGAAGTGGATAAATTCATAGGCAGGGATGGTTGATAAATCAAAATCTATCGCAGCTAAAAAGATACGATATTCAAGAGCAGCTATCTCATATATGGAAAAACTGACTCGTAACCTTTGGCATTGTGACGTAATCGATTGCAGGTGTAATGAATAGTTTAGACTATGCTGTCTAAACTATTCCTGATTTTCATCGCCTAGTCTTGTTTCCGGTTATTAATGTTTTCTTTAGTATGGATTGACTAGCTTTGTGGTGGTAGAATATCGTCCAAACTTTTTGCAATACTAAGAACTTTTTTCTCATGTAGTTGTTTAATACAATTTAAACTTTTACATGTTGCAATAGATACTTTCCAGGGGTGTGAATTTTCCCAAGAAGGAGTTAACTGTGTTTCTTGTATAATTTCGTTTAAGATACTTTGACTAACTTTTTATTAATAAAGTCACGTGAAGCAACTCGCTGAATGTATAATTGTTCATAGTTATCCCCCTTTTTTAATCAAATAGTTGACATTTTTTTTAATAATTATAGAATAGCAATGTGAAAAGAGAAAAACAAGTACGCATTTTTTTCTTCCCTAAAACTATTGTGAGGTAATAATATGGATTTAAAGACTGCGCAAGAGAAAATCAGCCAATTGAATGTTAGTTTCACCGGGGAATGTCCCATTCTTTATTCAATGAAAATTATAGGAAGCAAATGGAAGGTACCAATTCTTTGGCAATTAATGCTGGAAGACGGCCTTCATTATAATCAACTTAAGCGAAAAGTTGGTAATATAACCAATACGATGTTGACAAAAAGTTTACGTGAATTAGAGGAAGCTGGACTTTTGACAAGAAAGGACTACGGAACAATTCCTCCATCAGTTAGTTATCACCTTACTGAACTAGGACTGAATCTGGTCTTTACGCTAGAGGCACTCTTCGTATGGGGACAAGAGCATATGAAAAAACAACCTTAATAATAGAGTTTCCAATTGATGAAAAAGCCCCACTGAAAAAGGTCCAACGTTTGATTGATGAAATGAATCGGATTCACTTGGAGTATTCTCAAGACTATTTTGAGACGGGAAAAGTTGAAAAAGTAAATTTATCCCAGACGTTTTCAAAGGTTCCTATTGCACCTATTCTATCCTATCGCTTGAATTTACACGAATCCATTAATGATTATTTGTATTTTGCAAATCTAAAAGATATCAATTATTATTACAGGGTAAAAACGGCTGAGTCTATCCTGGATAAAATTGAGTGATAACAAGCTCTCCAGACTCAATATCCTGTTAACAATATTCTAAATGATATATTTGGTGCTAGAATCGTTTTAAATTCTGAACAAATTCAGAAGGTTTTAGAACGATTAGATTCTTGGAAAGAAGAATTTGGCTTAAAAAATTGGTACTTAAGGGATGTTGATGGCTATGTAGGAATTCACATCTACTTCAAAAATAAGAGTCGTTTTTACTATCCTTGGGAGTTACAGATTTGGGGTGAGAAGGATGCTTTAGGAAATATTAAGAGTCACCAATTGTTCAAACGTCATATTGTAAAATAATAGGATTAGGAGTACGTGATGTCTAAAATTGATGTATTTGCCCATGTTTTATTGCCCAATTTTTATCAGAAAATGTTGGAGATTAATCCGAAATTACCGGAACTCTTCCCATTTATCCAACATCCTTTGTTAATAGATTTGGAGCAGCGACGGCAGTTGTGGGATGGGGAAACCCAGCAAGTCATTTCTTATGTCAATGTTAATCCGGAAGACTATGTCGATCCGAATCAGGCGGCAGCCCTCTGTCGGGAAGCCAATGCGGAATTGGCAGATCTTGTGGTCAGTCAGTCTGACCTGTATCCGGCAGGTGTGGCCATGGTTCCGATGAACAATCTCGAGGAGGCTGTGAAGATACTGGAGGAGGTTGCGGAGTCTGAGCAACTGGTAGGAATTCAGTTGTTCACACGCGCCTTGGGCAAGTCTATTGCAGATTCTTCTTATCGGATTGTCTTTGAAACCTGTCATCGCTTGGGCTTGCCCATTTGGCTGCATCCGATTTTTGATGAGCGCAAGCCGGATAACAATATCGTCTTTTCTTGGGAATACGAATTGACTCAGGCCATGCTGCAGCTGGTCCAAGCTGGCATCTTCCAGGATTTTCCTGATTTGAAAGTGATTGTCCATCATGCGGGAGCGATGGTGCCTTTCTTTGGCGAGCGGATTCAGCATATTTTACCGCCGGAGCAAGCTGCAGATTTCCACAAGTTCTATGTCGATACGGCCATTCTGGGTAATCCCAAGGCCCTTGAGTTGACGCTGGAGTACTTTGGTGCAGACCAGATCCTCTTTGGTACGGACGCCCCTCTTGGCATCGCACCGGCTGGGGCGACAGAAGTGATTGTGGAGGCCATCAACCAGTTGCCGATTTCCGACCAGGATAAGGATGCTATTTTTGCTGAAAATTTCAAGAAATTAATAGGAGGATAACATGGTTCGAGTAAACTTATTTAGTATTGCTACAGATCAGGAACATCAAGCGCTCTTGCATGAAGTGGGTGTTTACAACTTAGAGACCTCTCACCGTGTCGAGCCTGGGACTCTGGCCATGTTTGTAGCAGAGCGCAAGGAGCAACCGGGTTCATATGTGGTCTGCGAGGTGTACCAGGATAGTGATCATTATGAAATCCATCGTGCCTCCGAACAGTTTATGCGCTATAGCCAGGAAGCTGGGCCTTATTTGACAGAGCGTAGAGCTATTCCTGTAGAACCAATCTTTTTGAGGGAAAAACTACCTTCTGAAATTTGGATTGGTGCTGGACATTTGGAGTTGAAGTTTGCCCAGGTTGAAGTGACAGAGGCAGGGGCTTCCGCTTTTGAAAAAAGTGTCTTGAAAAACATGAAAACCTCCTTGCAAGAGGAGGAGGGAGTCCTAGCTATGTATGCGGTCAAGGATCGTGAGCAGCCACAAGTTTGGTATTTCTTTGAAGTCTATGCCAGTCCTGAAGCCTATCAAGCACATCGTCAGACTGAGCATTTTCAAACCTATTTGGCAGAGACCCAAGACTTGGTGGTCGATAAACAGCTCATAGACCTGATCAATGACGCCAGCATGAGTCAAGGAAAACTAAAATAAGGAAAGGATACACTAGAAACTTTGTCATTCTAGTGTATTTTTCGTGATAAAAGGGGTATACTGGAAGCTGAGGAAACGTTTTCATAAAATAGATTCTTCAAAAATCTCTTTAACGGTTGTCAGGTCGGGGGTGGGACTTTTATCTCAGCCACTTCAGTAAGCTCAAAACCACTCTCAGAACTGTCTGCGACTCATTTCCTCGTTAAAGATTGATTTTTGGAGTATTTGATTTGCGTTTAAGGGAGGTGTGCTATGACCATGATAGAAGTAGTGGACTTGCGAAAAGAGTTTGTCAAGACGATCAAAGAACCTGGACTAAAAGGTGCGATTCGTTCCTTGGTAAAACCCGAAAAAGAGGTGTTTGAGGCGGTTAAGGGTCTAACTTTTGAGGTACCCAAGGGGCAAATTTTTGGCTTTATTGGAGCTAATGGTGCAGGGAAATCCACGACCATTAAAATGCTAACGGGGATTTTAAAACCGACATCTGGTTATTGCCGCATCAATGGTAGAATCCCTCAAGATGATCGACAAGAGTATGTGAGGGACATTGGGGTTGTCTTTGGTCAGCGGACGCAGCTCTGGTGGGACTTGGCCCTGCAGGAAACCTATACGGTATTAAAGGAAATCTATGACGTACCGGATGCAGCCTTTCATAAACGGATGGATTTCTTAAATGAAGTCCTAGACTTAAAAGAATTTATCAAGGATCCGGTTCGGACCCTATCCTTAGGTCAACGGATGCGGGCGGATATTGCGGCTTCCTTACTGCACAACCCGCAAGTGCTTTTTTTGGATGAACCGACCATTGGCTTGGATGTCTCTGTCAAAGACAATATTCGCCAGGCCATCACTCAAATTAATCAAGAAGAAGGGACCACCATTCTCTTAACAACCCACGATTTGAGTGATATTGAGCAACTGTGTGACCGTATTTTTATGATTGATAAGGGGGAGGAAATTTTTGATGGGACAGTCCATCAACTCAAGGAGAAGTTTGGAAAGATTAAGAACTTGACCTTCGAACTCTCCCCAGGACAAGCCGAAAAGCAATCGAGGTTTGTAGGACTTCCAGATATTCAGGTTGACCGAGCGGATTTGGTCTTGAATATACAGTATGACAGTTCGCGTTACCAAACAGCAGATTTGATTCAAGCTACCTTCTCTGATTTTGCAGTTCGAGACTTGAAAATGGCGGACACGGGCATTGAAGAAATTGTTCGTCGCTTCTATCGAAAGGAGCTCCAGCATGACTAAATTGTGGAGACGCTATAAACCCTTTATCAGTGCGGGCATGCAGGAGATGATTACCTATCGGCTTCATTTTTTCCTCTGGCGTATTGGGGATGTGATGGGAGCCTTTGTCGCTTATTATTTGTGGAAGGCTGTCTTTGATTCATCCTCACAGGCTCTGATACGAGGTTTTGATCGAACCGATATGACCTTCTATATTCTGATGAGTTTTGTGACCACCCTCCTCATCAAATCCGATTCTTATTTTATGATTGGGGAAGAAGTGCGAGAAGGCTCGATTGTGATGCGTTTGCTTCGGCCTGTTCACTTTGCGACCTCCTTTCTTTTTACGGAACTTGGAAGCAAGTGGATTCTCTTGATGACGATTGGCTTTCCTTTCATGGCTTTGGTGGCTGTGACCAAACTGTTAGCCGGAATGCCTTTCTTTCAGGTTTTACTGGTCAGTTTTGTTTACCTGTTCAGCCTGACTTTGGCCTTTCTGATTCATTTTTACTTTAATCTGTGTTTTGGTTTTTCAGCCTTTGTTTTAAAGAATCTCTGGGGAACTAATCTTTTGAAGGATTCTTTGGTAGCTTTTTTGTCAGGCGGGCTGCTTCCATTGGCTTTTTTACCTCCCCTTTTAGCAGATGTGCTCCAAATCCTACCATTTTCATCCTTGGTTTACACTCCTGTGATGATTCTACTTGGTAAATATACACTGGAACAAATACTTATAGCTTGCGCCTTGCAGGTCTTTTGGCTCTTGGTCATGGTTGCTTGTTCTCAATTGATTTGGAAACGCATCCAATCTCATATTACGATCCAAGGAGGTTAGGATGAGGAAATATCAGCGTATGCATTTGATTTTTATCAGGCAGTATCTCAAGCAAATGATGGAATACAAGGCAGATTTTTTGATTGGTATTCTAGGAGTGTTTTTAACACAAGGCCTAAACATCTTCTTTCTTCAGGTTTTATTTCAGTTTATTCCTGCTCTTGAGGGCTGGACTTTCCCGCAAGTAGCCTTTATCTATGGTTTTTCTTTGATTCCCAAGGGGATTGATCATCTGTTTTTTGATAATTTGTGGAATTTGGGAGTACGGATGGTTCGTAGGGGTGAATTTGATAAGTATTTAACTCGACCTCTCAATCCTCTATTCCATATTCTAGTTGAGAAATTCCAAGTGGATGCCTTGGGAGAATTGTTAGTCGGAATCTTATTGTTGTCAACAACGGTACCAAGTATTTCGTGGACTGGAACCAAGATGTTTCTCTTTGTTCTCAGCATTCCTTTTTCAACCTTAATTTATACATCCTTGAAAATTGCGACCGCTTCGATTTCTTTCTGGACAAAGCAATCAGGGGCCGTTATTTATATCTTTTATATGTTTAATGATTTTGCCAAATACCCGCTGGCTATCTATAACTCGCTTTTCCGCTGGTTCATCTCCTTCGTGGTTCCCTTTGCCTTCACCGCCTATTATCCCGCTAGCTATTTTTTAAATGGGACCCATGTTTGGTTTAACATAGGCGGCCTCCTTTTGATTTCTTTATTCTTCTTTTTCCTATCGTTAAAAATTTGGAAGAAGGGCCTAGATGCTTATGAGAGTGCGGGGTCTTAAGAAAGCGCTGGTTCATGGCCACGGGTATGCAAAAAGTGGATAGTGCCTTGCGGAATTTGTATTATACATGGCTTGGAAACAGGATATAATAGATACATCAAGTGAAAGAGGTATAGAACATGACACAAACAGTATCATTAAACGACGGAAACACAATCCCAGCCATTGGCTTCGGGGTGTTCCAAATTCCTGCAGATGGTTCTACCTATACAGCCGTGAAAGAGGCTTTGGAAGTCGGCTATCGTCATATCGATACGGCTCAAGCGTATTTTAATGAAGCAGAAGTCGGTCAAGCCATCAAAGACTCTGGAATTCCACGAGAAGAGATCTTTGTGACAAGTAAACTCTGGATTCAGGACTTTGCCTATGAGACAGCCAAAGCTACGATTGACACTACTCTTGAAAAAATGGGCTTGGATTATTTGGATTTGTACCTCTTGCACCAACCCTACGGTCAGGTTGAGGAAGCTTGGAAGGCTTTGGAAGAAGCTAAAGCGGAGGGAAAAATCAAATCTATTGGTGTTTCCAACTTTACCCCAAAATTTTGGAATCAGTTCGTCCCTCATTTTGCAACAGTTCCAGCCGTGAACCAAGTAGAGTTTAATCCCTATTTCCAACAACAAGAACTGCGCGCCTTATTGGCCAAGGATCAAGTTGTGATTGAAGCTTGGGCACCCCTTGGCCAAGGGAACCAATCTCTTTTTGAGGAACCGGTGATTGCGACGCTGGCCCAGAAGTATGGAAAAGACCTTGGTCAAATTATCCTACGATTTGAGAATCAAGAAGGAATTGTGGCCTTACCAAAATCGACCAAGAAAGCTCGGATGGCTTCTAACAAGGACATTTTTGACTTTGAACTAACAGCTGAAGAAATGGCAGAAATTCGCGCATTAGACAAGGGCAAAGGCTCACACGACCCGGATGCACCGGGTGTTGGCGACTATCTCTTAAGCGCTTACGACATTCATGCAAATGACTAATCATGCAAAAGACCTCCAAATAATGGTGTGGTAACCATTATTTGGAGGTCTTTTCATCTTGTTTTATACTTCATCTAAAATCAGCAAGGTCTTAATCCCGTCCACATCCACAAAGGTTGCGGTGTTAGCGACTTGCTCGAGATTGAGATTAGCGGCTTGGGCGCGTGCGATGGTGGCTTGATAGTGTTCGGGTTGGCTGTAGACAACGGTGTAATAAGCTAGACCAGGCAGACCATCGGTACGCAGGTTCAGATTTTTACCACCCCACTCATTGACAGCAAGGTGATGGTGATAGGAGCCAGAAGCTAGCCAAGATGCGGAAGGCATAGAGAATTTTTCTTCAACGGCCAGCACCTCTTGGTAGAAACGGCTAGAGGCCTCACTTTCCTTAACGGACAAATGCACATGTCCCATCCGGCTACCGGTTGGCATCTGATAACCATTCTCGCTTGTCGGACCTAGGCTATAAATGGTATCCGCATCCATAGGCTCCGTCACTCCGATAATGCGACCGTCTTCGCGAATATCCCATTCTGCTTGCGGAAGATCACGATAAATTTCAATTCCGTTTCCTTCAGTATCCGCTAAATAAATGGCTTCACTATAGCCATGATCACTAGCTCCTTGGAGTGGAATCCGATTGTCAATAAAATGACGCAGAATGGTTCCCAAATCCTCACGACTTGGAAGAACAATGGCTAAATGGTAAAGACCGTAGCTATCCGCAACCTCTCCCTCCTGTTCCGTTTTCAACAGACGAATGAGGACTCTATCGCCAGCTCCCAATTCAACCTGCTGAGCCCTTTCGGTTAAAACCTTGAGACCAAGGACTTGTTGGTAAAAGAGGCTCTGAAGTTCAAGGTTCCGCACATTAAGGGCAACCGCCCCTAGTTCAAATTGTGAATTGTACATAGACTTCTCCTGTAACATTTTCCTATATCTATCATTTTATCCTATACCAACGAAAATACAAGTACGATTTTTTACTAAAGATACTCTCTTTTAGTGAAGTATTGGACTTGTACGTGGACGCATACCGTTCAGGACGTTTCGATGACCGTTTAGGAAATGAGTTTGCCGTCCGGGACGTTTCAATGACCGTTCTGGAAATGGGTTTGTCATTCAGGCAGTTTCAATGACCGTTCAGGAAGTTTCGATGACCGTTCAGGAAATGGATTCCCATTCAGGACGTTTTCACGACATTTCAGAACATTTGAGTTAGAAAGATATTGAGTCGTGCTAAACTCTAGATGTCAGATTCTCAGCTGACAATTCGTTATTTGGAGGAAATTGAATGAAATACCTACCTCTTTTAGTCGTAACAGCCCTAGGTCATTTTCTAATCAGGAAGACATCATTGCTTTGTAAAACAAAGGAAGAAAAGGATGTATGTCGTGTCCTATGGATTCTCACGCTGACTTCTATTCTCGTTGATATTTTATCTTCCTTTTTCAAATTTAGGTGACAAAAGACCGTTCCAGTCTCTTTTTAGAAAACTGGAACGGTCTTGAGCCTAACTTTCCTCTTCAGTCTTTCTTGTTTTGATAAAATCGATGTATTTTTCCCCAAAAATTTCGATTTGTACTAAGACTTGTTTGAATTCACGACCAATATCGCTCAATTCATACTCCACTTTGGGAGGAACCTGGGCATAGACTTTTCGCAGGATGAGGCCGTCGGTTTCTAGTTGACGCAGTTGTTTGGTCAAAGTTGCTTGAGAAATTCCTTCTAAGCGGCGATGCAATTCATTAAAACGGATAGGGCCCTCCTCGATATGAAGCAGCAGTAGGATATTCCATTTTCCTGATAAGACGCTTTGAGTAGCCAGATAGGGACAGGTGTAGATATTTTCAGTATGGTAGTTGGGCATAGTTGAAACTCCTGAATTTAAAACGATTAGGGTTGAAGTAATTGTTAATTCTAGTTTTTATGTGTCAAACCATTATAGTTTTTTAGTTTGCTTTTAGTACAAGGCAGCGAGTTGCAGGCAGTACTAAAGTACGGCAAGACGAGCTAACACAGTAATAAAAGATAAACTAAAAGAGTATATCTCACAAAAGAATGTGATTGGCGATTAGGTTTGCGCTTTGAAAAACAGGCTATTTTATATTGTGTAAAGAAATTCAAAAAAATGTCATTCAGGACTTTTTCATGACATTTTAGAACATTGTGGTTAGAAAGTACTGGAATCGTGTTAAACTCTAGGGGTCAGGTTGGCACCTGATAAATAAAATTTTTAGGAGGTCATTGCCATGACTACTTTTACTTACAACGAAGCTCAAACTCTTTCTTCAGATGTCATGATGGACATTCTTGGAGGTGGATGCTCTTGGGGTGGAGCAGGAAGTGCCGCTGTTAGTGGTGCCGTTGGTGGTGCAATTGGTGGCGCGACTGGTGGAAGTGTGACCCTACCTGTTGTGGGAGCAGTCCCAGGTGCAGTTGCCGGAGGTGTTTTAGGTGGCATCGGTGCAGCTGCTGGTTATGGGGCTACTTGCTGGTGGGGTTAAGTAGGAAGGTAGTTACAAATGGAAACTCTAAAATGGTTATTTGAACATGGATTCTATGCATTTGTTGGAACATTTACGGTTTTTATCTGGTTTTTAGCACATCCAGAGAAGTTAACTCAGAAATCCAAAAATTGTAAAGATAAAAATTGAAGTAAAGAATCGATTATGTGGAATCTGGCTCTTCTTCTACGAAGAGCTAGTTTTCACTTTTGTATGTAAGATTTAAATACATTGAAAGGAGATTGTATGGATTTATTAATCGATTTATTGGTTTTACCGGTTGCAATCGGGAGTTTTTTTGCCATTTTATATCTTTACATAGAGAAAAAGCGAAATGGAAGATGAAACTATAATGGAATCGTCTATTTGAGTATTTATGTGTCGTGCGCTGGGACTAGTTTACATAGAATTTAAATCTGAGCAAAAAGTGATGTGAAAGTCATTCTTTGTTCAGATTTTTTTATCAATTATTTGTTACTTTCGTACTTATCAAGTTAATGATTGAAGCATGAAGATAACAAAGCCGCTCTCTCTCCACTGGCAAACTGTCAGCGTTTCAGATCTAGTTATTCAGGATATCTATGGTCTCGCTTATGTATTCATTTTTGACATACTGGTATGAAAAAAGACTATTTTACTCTAACGCTTTTGTGCTTTAGAATAGATTTGTCTTTGAGACAAAGAAAAAAGTAGAGGAATCAGTTATGTCAAATAAATGGAAATTAGCCACAACGGCTGCAATTGCATCAATCTTGTTAGCAGCTTGTTCAACAACAAATAATGAATCCAGCTCGAGTAGCACTTCAAAAGAGGATAGTCAGGTATTGCGGATTGCGGATCAAGGTTTGTTTTCTGCAGGAGGAACCGTAACCCGTAATGAAGGGACCTTTGACCCTGTGAATCAATGGGAAGAAAGTGGGGCGGGTCAGACTTCGCACGTAGACCATGCCAATGTTTTGTTCCAAATCCCGGAGAACGATACTGAAGCTCCGATGATCTTCTTACATGGCTATGGACAATCTCGAATGGGTTGGCAAACCACTATCGATGGCCGGGATGGCTGGCCTGATTACTTCCTTCGTCAGGGTCACAGTGTCTGGTTGGTAGACCAACCTCGTCGCGGGGAAGCTGGACAAACTTCTGTTGCAGGTGAAATTTCAACGACACCATTTGATCAACGGTGGTACACCCAGTTCCGGATTGGTCGTTGGGAAAATGGGAAGTCACAAGTTCCAGAAAATTCACAATTCCCCAATGATGAAGAGTCACTCAATCAATTTTTCCGTCAAATGACGCCAGATACAGGTATGCGTTCGGATATGGGGGCTGACTTTGATAATGAGGTTGTAGCACGTGCCTTGGCTGAAACCATTGATGAGGTTTTTGAACGGACAGGTAAGAAACCGATTGTGGTTACCCATTCACAAGGTGGAGGTCCTGGTTGGACCGCGGCTCGTTATACAGAAAATATTGGGGCTATTGTAGCCATCGAACCTGGAGGAGCACCAGCGACCGACAGTGAGGATTACAAAGCGATCGAAGAACAGAAAATCCCTGTAACCTTCTACTTCGGTGATTACATTGATAATGGCGATGAGAACATTCCAGCAACAGGTCAATGGAAACAAATGCGGGCAGCTGCACAGACATTTGTAGATGCCTTGAATGACAATGGGGGAAATGCGACCCTAGTAGACCTTCCAAAAGAGGGGATTGAAGGGAATAGTCACTTCATGTTCCAGGAAAAAAACAGTGATGAAATCGCTGCTCACATTGAAGACTGGATCAAGGAGAACGATATTAACTAGAAATAGAATAGCTGGAGGTTGCTCTTCCAGCTTTTCTGTTAGTTGGAAATGTTAAAAATCAGGTCGTTGATTCCTAATTCTTAAGTAGAGGTGTTGGGATAAAGAATTACTTTTTGAATTGACAATTGGATGGATGGGTAGTACAATCAAAAAGTAGGAAACATTTGGATAATCTCCAATTATAGTCTTTTAGTTTACTTTTAGTACAAGGCAGCAAGTCGCACAGGTCAAAATCTCTCGGGGAGATTTTGAGATTGCTGATACAACTTTCGAAGAAAGTTTCAAATAAGTACGGCAAGACGAGCTAATACAGTCATAAAAGATAAACTAAAGAGTCTAATCCTAGATATAGAATAGAAAAGGAAGTGGAAGCGATGGCACAAAAACAAACAGCTGGGCGCGATCGGCTAGGAGGTTTTGCCCCTCAATTTGCAGCTTTGAATGATGATGTTTTATTCGGGCAAGTTTGGTCCCGTGAGGAAGAGCTGTCTCCAAAACTTCGTAGTATGATTACGATCGCAGCTCTTATGTCCGGCGGGAATTTTGAACAATTGATTCATCATCTTCAGTTGGGAAAAGCTAACGGTATTACCCAGGAGGAAATTGTTGAAATTCTAACCCATCTTTCTTTCTATGTGGGTTGGCCAAAGGCTTGGTCTGCTTTAATGCAAGCCAAGGAAGTCTATGAAGGAAAAGAGGAATAGGATGAAATACGCAGAAAAAGAAGCATTTATATCAGCAAATAGCTTTGGTTTTGGGGATGCCAACCAAGCCTATGCCCAGTATTTTTCAGGACAAAGTTTTCTTCAAGCTTTGACCAATCCTGAAACAGGTTTAGGTATTTTCAATGTGTCCTTCGAACCAGGTTGTCGGAATAATTGGCATGTTCATAAGGCTACTCAAGGTGGTGGGCAAATTTTAATCTGTACAGCTGGCGAAGGTTGGTATCAGGAAGAAGGGAAACCAGCCCAAGAACTGAAAGAAGGAACCGTGGTTTCCATTCCAGCGAATGTCAAGCATTGGCATGGTGCAAAAAAAGATAGTTGGTTTTCTCACATTGCCTTTGAAGTTCCTGGAGAGAATACGGAGACTGAGTGGCATGAAGCGGTTTCAGATGCGGACTATGATGCCCTTGAAGCTTAGTCTTTCAAGAACAATTAGTAGTAACAACGTTTATAGGGTTGGTCATTGACCAGCCTTTTTTGAATCTGTTCTATTCATATTTTGCATACCAGTCTACTTTTTTTCTATTTTTCAAAAAGTTCATGAAGGCTTATAATGTACTCATCATTTAGCTTAAGGAGTTTCAAGATGAGTCAATTATACGAAAATAAAGTTGCTTTGGTCACAGGAGGTGGAAGCGGTATTGGGCGTGCGATTGCAGAAAGTTATGCTAAGGAAGGGGCAAAGGTTATTATTGCAGGTCGTCGTGAATCCGTTTTAAAAGAAGTGGTGGATGCCAATGAGGGGATTTCCTATGTTGTGGCAGATGTGACCAGTTCAGATGATATCGCAAAAATTGCGGCAGCCATTGAAAACGACTACAATGGCCAATTGGATATCTTAGTCAATAACGCTGGTTGGGCACCGGTAACTCCATTGAAAGAGTTAAGCATGAAAGATTATGATGAGGCATTTTCTCTGGATGTTCGTGGTCTTGTGGAAGTTACCCTTGCGACCTTGCCGTTTATCCTTGCCTCCAAAGGGAATATTATCAACATTTCAACAGTCGGCGCACAGCATCCTGGTCCTAATATGTCAATGTATCTTGGCGCTAAAGCTGCTGTAGAAATCTTCACTCGTGTTTGGGCGATGGAGCTGGCTCAAGATGGGGTGCGCGTGAATGCCATTGCGCCGGGAGCGATTGCCACCGATATTTGGAATCAAACAGATTTATCGGATGAGGCGGCGAAGGCTCATGCTGAAGCCATCACTAGTTTGATTCCGATGGGTCGTTTTGGACAGCCGGAAGATATTGCGAACCTTGCTGTCTTCCTCGGATCTGACAAGGCTTCCTTCATTACAGGAGCAATCTACGGTGTGGATGGTGGTCAAGGCGCTTAGTCGGTCAGGCCACTATTCAAATTTGAATGAAGGTATCATTTTTTAGGATTGTACAAGGATTATACAATGTCCTATACTAGAATTAGCAAAGGAAAGAGGTTTTCAAATGGAATATACAACACTCAATAACGGAGTTCAAATGCCTATGGTTGGATTTGGCGTTTTCCAAATTCGGGATGCCAAAACAACGCAAACAGTCGTCGAAGAAGCTATTAAAACGGGTTACCGCTTGATTGATACAGCCCAGTCTTACGGAAATGAAGAAGCGGTGGGAAAAGCTATCAAGACATCGGGTGTGCCACGCAAAGAACTTTTCATCACCACTAAATTGTGGATTTCAGATTTCTCTTATGAGGGTGCCAAAAAGGCCTTCCAAGAGTCGTTAGACAAACTTGGTTTGGACTATGTTGACCTCTACCTTCTACACCAACCTGTAGGTGATATCTTTGGAGCATGGCGTGCTTTGGAAGAGTTGTACAAAGAAGGGAAAATCCGTGCCATCGGTGTCTCTAATTTTAAACCAGACCAATTGGCCAATTTAGCTGCCTTTAATGAGGTAACACCAGCCGTAAATCAAGTGGAGGTCCATGTCTTCAACCAGAAAGAAGATGAAGAGGAGTATATGAATTCCAAGGGCGTTCAAATGGAAAGTTGGGGTGCTTTTGCGGAAGGTCAATTTGATGTCTTTACCAATCCTATTTTGGTGAAAATTGCTGAAAAATATGGAAAGTCTACTGCTCAAGTTATGTTGCGTTGGCAGTTGCAGAGAGGAATTGTTTCTCTGTCTAAATCCGCAAATCCGGAGCGTGTGCGTCAAAACTTTGACATTTTTGACTTTGTCTTGAGTGAAGAAGATATGCAAGAAATTGCAACCTTGGATTCCAATACAACGGTCTTTGCGGATCATCATGATCCTAAAACCTTTGAATTACTTGCTAGCTTTGTCGGTAAGTCCTTCTAAAAGAATATAGAATCATCAGACGGTTTGAAGAAACTCTAGCGAGTTCCTTCAACCGTTTTCTATTACCTTCAAGGATTCAAGAGTTTTTTGAAGAGTAGAAGCATCCTAATTTTTGCTAAACTAATGAAGGAATCAACCTTAGAAGACTAGTTGTATATCAAAAACTAAGGAGGATGACGTATGAATTATGGCTATGCCCGGGTTTCAAGCCGGGATCAGAATATCGACCGACAGTTGCGAGCTCTTGAAAACAATGGGGTAAGAAAGAAAAACATCTATGTTGATTATGTCAGTGGAAAAGACTTTAACAGGCCAGCCTACCAAAAATTGGTCAAAAAGTTAAAACCCAGGGACTTATTAATTGTCTCGTCGATCGATCGGCTTGGACGTAATTATAGGGATATTCTTGAAGAATGGCATGTCTTGACCAAGGTCAAACAAGTAGATATCCAGGTTCTCGATTTACCTCTTCTGAATACTCGGGTTCAAAATAGAGGCCTAACAGGTCAATTTATTGCGGATCTGGTCTTGCAAATCTTGTCTTATGTTTCTCAGATTGAGCGTGAAAATATCCGTCAACGCCAACGAGAAGGCATTGATTCTGCAAGAAAAAGAGGCGTCCGTTTTGGACGCCCTAAAATTCCAAAGCCACCAAATTATCAAAGTGTGAAAGAGCAGTGGAAAAAAAGCCAATTATCGACTTCTGAGGCTGCAGATTTGCTAGGGATTTCAACGTCCACTTTTTCTCGGTGGGTGAGAGCTGAGTGAGACAGAATGATTTTATAGTCTTTTAGTTTACTTTTAGTACAAGGCAGCGAGTCGTAGACAGTACTGAAGTACGGCAAGACGAGCTAACACAGTAATAAAAGAAAAACTAAAAGAGTATATTTGTGAAAATCGTTTGTTGTCTCACCTCTGCACAGTTGATTAGGTTTTTTCGGAGGTCGAAGAGTCAGGAATTGACTCTTTGAGTTTCTGGATAAGAGAACATAAAATGTTCTCTCAATAAAAGCGAACAATAGTTATTTGCTTCGCAAATCCTATCTGTTATCTCAAACAGCCCTTTAGCTGTTTGACCGAATCAACCACTGCGTCAAAGTGATTTCACTACACAAAATAAGAGAATTAAGACTATTGTCCCAACCTATACTTTTCAAAAATCATGCTTTTTGATAAAACCGTGAGTCACGGTTGCACTTTCTATGAGAGGACTAGCAGCTGATTCGTCAGACTGGAACATGCAGTCTGATCGTTTCCTATGATGTTGTTGACTATTTTATAACTGTACAACCAGAAACAGGTTTTTGTCGTCATGAAAGGAGCCGATTATGGCAGTACTATTTATTAATGGGAGTCCTAATAAGGATGGCAACACCGTTCAATTAGCGAGTCGGGTATTGGAGAATCAGGATTACGAAACTCTCCACCTTGTTGACTATAAAATCTACGCATTTGGACAGTCATATCCTGATGATGAATTTGACCAGGTGATGGAAAGGGTTTATCAGGCAGATACTATTGTCATTGGTTCCCCAGTCTATTGGCACAGTCTCAATGGTCTAGTTCGTAATTTTTTAGAAAGACAATATGGAATCGTAGAGGATCAATTGATTGGAAAGCAATTGATTTTTCTACTTCAAGGTGCAGCACCGACTCAAAAAGTCTTAGAGATGGGTGAGTACATTATGATACGCTATGCTGCGGTTTATGGGATGGAGTATCAGGGTATGTTTAGCCAATAATTTCAAGAGTGTCTTAGAATTTCACTATCAATAAAGAGAATACTAGTTTTAAAAAAAGGTATTTCACAAGTTTGTCCAAAGGTCTTATACTATAAATCGTAAAAACACTTGAGAACCTAAAGGAAGGAAAGTTAGCACATGAAAATTTTAGGTTCAATTGCATAGAAAGAGGGATTGGTATGACAACACTTTTTATTAATGGTTCTCCTAATAAAAATGGAAATACTGTCAAGTTAGCGAAAAAAGTTCTTGGAGACGAAGGCTATGAATCCCTTCATCTCGTTGATTATAAGATATACGATTATGGTCAAGAGTTCCCAGACGATCAGTTTCAAGAAGTGGTTGAAAAAGTTTTTCAGGCCGATCATGTAGTCATCGGATCACCGGTTTACTGGCACAGTATGTCGGGTATGATTCGTAATTTCTTGGATCGTCAATACGAAGTAGTGGAGGATCAGCTGATGGGGAAAGAGTTGACCTTTTTGTTTCAAGGGGCGGCACCAACCCAACAAATACTGGACATGGCCGAGTATACCATGACACGCTATGCGGGTTTGTATGGGATGCATTATCGTGGTATGGTGACAGAGTAAAGAAGAGGGGGTAGTAGAATGAAAAAATTAGGATTAATCTTGGTAACCGTTTTAGCAGCTGGTATTGTAGTAGCATGTGGTCGAAATTCCAGTCAGACAGTGAGTTCGGACAGCTCTTCTACGGGTGCTACTTCAGCATCAGTTGCAAAAATTGCTAACGCTGGAAATGATCGCGTCTTAGTGGCTTATTATTCAGAATCTGGAAATACCCAAGAAGTAGCTGAGACAATTGCATCTGAGACCGGTGGAGATTTGTTTAGAGTTGAGTTGGCAAATCCGTTTACAGATGAAGATCTCAACTGGAATGATCGAGAGAGCCGGATTGTACGTGAATATGAAAATGAAAGTGAACGCAGTTCAGAATTACAAGTCAGCACACCGGACAATTGGGCTGATTATGATACAGTCTTCATTGGCTATCCAATGTGGTGGCAACAAGCCGCCTGGCCATTACAGTCCTTTATTCGTCAGAACAATTTTGAAGGTAAAACAGTCATCCCATTCGCCACTTCTATGAGTAGTGAAATGGGAGATAGTGGTCAGAATCTGGCTGCTCTTGGCAATGGTGGAGACTGGCAAGAAGGTCGTCGTTTCTCCTCATCTGGCAACAATCAAGCCGTGATGGATTGGGTTCGCGAGCTTGGGTATTAGGTGGGGAAAATGGAAATTCGGACGAAGATAATAGGACTCTTCATGATTGTCTTACTGGTCTTGACTGCTTGTGCAGAAGATGCGTCAAGAGATGCTACTAGGAATGCGGGACTCGAATCGGGACTTTCAGCTATAGAGGAAGCAGTTCGTCAAAGCAGTGAGGGGCGTGAAGTGAGTGATATGCTCTTTTAGTTTATCTTTTATTACTGTGTTAGCTCGTCTTGCCGTACTTCAGTACTGTCTGCGACTCACTGCCTTGTCCTAAAAGCAAACTAAAAGACTATACCAGAGATTTGCGTGAAGGTAGTTTAGCCAAACGGAGGCAACTACCAATGATTTTCCAGCTGCTATGATTACGGAAGTGGACGTGTGGATGATCTCACCAGAGACCTGATGATGCGAAAAATGCCGATACCAGAAGGGAACCAAACCGTCACAAATACGGAGGTTACACCGAATCGTATTCAGACCCTCTACCTGTGGGAGGAAGGGTGAATGCCAAGTCAGACGGATTTTTCATCCGGTGTGACAGGCTATTTTGATGAATCTGATTTTCGGCCATTTATCACCGCACTTCCACTTGCTCAGGGGGGGCGTTCTTCTTGATGGCAGGAGGAGCTTTCCAATTCCGAGGGAACTATGGAGATGCGCTTCCGACTGCTGCAGCCCATCGAGAACAGGGATTTCAAACTTTTGTCGTAGACGATCGTCTACGACCTTATACCCAAGAAGAAGGAGCCTTGGATGTGGCTCGCGCTGTACGATTTATTCGGCAGCATGCGGAGGATTATGGTATTGATCCGGATGACATTGCAGTGATGGGCTTTTCGGCAGGCGGAATGCAGGCGGGAGAATTTCTGATGCATTACGATGAGGATGTGACTCCGGATCTATTGGATTCCTCTTATCGACGGGATGATTTGGAACGGATTCCAGCTCATGCTTCGGCAGCGGGAATGATGTATTCCTTCTATGGTCGTTTGAGTGTCGGTAATATGGATCCAGAGTGGTTAGCTGAGGGGAACTTGCCACCAACCTATTATGTTTACGGCACCAATGATCCTTTTTACGATCAATTTCAGGAACAATATGAAGTGCTAGAAAACATGGGATTAGAGACTGGCCGCATTTGAATAACTGGCCACACGGATTTGGTGGAGATGGGGATCGGATCCCTGACTATGCAGCTTGGCTGGAGAAACAATTTTTCCAAAATTAGACAAAGTAAAAAAGGAGATCGGGAATCCGGTCTCCTTTTGCTATAAGGACTGCATTTGTTTGTAAATACGCTCGTTTTTTTCAAGAGCGGAGAGGTAGAAGGTTTTGGTTGCTTCCGGGTCATCAATGGGGATATCGACTCGTTGACCGTTGCCTTCTGAAATCATTTGGGTGATATTGGTTGAAAAACTTGGGAGAGTAGAGGCTGAAATCAGTTCTGTGAAGGCCTCCCAGTCTTTCTGAACGATAAATTTGGTTTCGGTTAGAGAATCAATCAGGTCCTGCCAGATACCCAAGTCACTTCGAAGGAGCATGGTTAGACTAGCTAGGTCGGCTAACTGAATGCTCTCCTTGCTGGCGAAGGGGTGGCTTTCTGGAACGGATAGATAGAGTTGTTCCCTAAAGTAGGAGCTAGAAAGAATGTTGGGTTCTTGGACAGGGCTATCTGTCACAATGAATTGGTAGTCTTCTGCAAGGAGTCCCTGAACGAGTCTCTCTTTTTCTTTTAAATCAAAGTGGATGATTTGTTCAGATTCCGCTTCGGCCAAGCGATTTTGAATTTCCCATTCTACTCCAGGTGCCGAAATACCGGCGAAAAGAGTGGTGGCTTGGAGGGAGAAGCGGTGAACCCGTTCTAGAAAGGTGTCGCTGTCTGCTAGTAATTGCCGAGCCAGGCCAACCGTATACTCACCTGTTTCTGTTAACTGCAGTTTGTTTTTGCTGCGTTCAAAGAGCACCACCCCAAGTTCCTCTTCTAGTTGTTGCATATTGCGAGTCAGGGATGGCTGTGAAATCAGAAGGACTTCTGCGGCTTTTGATAGGGTGCCTTGGTCCGCAAAGGCAATCAGTTGTTCCAAATGTTGCAAATGAAGCATGTGATCTCCTTTTCAGTATGTATTTTGTGTATACTAGTCTACCTCTTTGCTATTGTACTATTTTAAGCCAGGATTGTAAAATAGAGCCAGATGTTGATTAGGAACGATTGGAAATGGAGGAAGAGGATGAAGATTACAAAAGATACAAGCATTCAAGATTTGATAACCAATCCTATCTTTGAGGATTATGGCCACCTCTTATTTCCGGTGGACCGGTTCTTTGATCCCCAGGAAACGATTGGAGACATCACCGATAGCCAGCATTTTATTTGGTATTCCAATCTGCAAGTGGAATCGAGTTTGGCCGTTCTGAATTATTTTGCGGAAGAACGAGAAAAGGGGCAGCGGATTTTCTATCCGATCTATACTCTGGATGAAATCGCTAAGGATCCATCAAGGGCCGATACAGGTCTCTTCTACTTTAAAGGTCAGCCGCAAGCGGAATTTGCAATTGTCAATGCAGGTGGAGGTTTTCACTATGTTGCAGCTCTACACGATAGTTTTCCACAAGCTTTGGAAATTAGTCAAGCTGGCTACCATGCTTTTGCCTTGATTTACAGACCCCATCTGGCCTACCAAGATTTGGGACGGACATTGGAAGTGATTCAGGGATTGGCCAAGGATCTGGATTTAAAACCAACAGACTATTCACTTTGGGGAGGATCTGCAGGGGCTCGGATGGCCATTACCCTTGGGAATCGTCAGTCCTTGACTCGCTATAGTCGAAACCTTGAACCAGCAGCAGCCGTCATTAGTCAGTATACGGGCTATTCCAATGTATCACCGGCTGATGCTCCAACTTATTCCAATTGTGGAACCAATGACGGCATCGCCAACTGGCGTGTCATGGAAGAAAGGAGTAAACGCCTGAAGCGTCTCGGAATTCCGAGTGAATTTCACGTTTATCCAGCCCTCAGGCATGGCTTTGGGATCGGTTTACACACCAAAGCTAGGGGGTGGACTAAAGACGCTATTCATTTTTGGGAAAATCAAATGAAACAGGGATAGGAAGGAAACTGAAAGATGAAAATGGCTATTATTGGAGCAGCGGGACAAATCCCCCGCTTGCTAATCCCCCGTATTCTAGAGGAACGGGAAGATCACCTGATTTTGGCCGGTCGAAATGTCGCGGCAAGGGTCGGGATTGAGAATCCACGTGTGACCTATGTGGAAGGCGATATGAGTCAGATTGAGAATGTGCGTAGAGCTCTTACAGGTGCCGATGTGGTCTATGTAAATGAGGGCTCCGTGAAACTCTTGACGCCAGTTATTGCAGTCATGAAGGAATTAGGACTTCGTCGTTTGATTGTAGCAGGTGTGCTAGGGGTTTACGATGAGGTTGTCGGTGAGTTTGGACGTTGGAATGCCCGTATGGTTGGTGCCTATTCCCCTGACAAAGAACGTGTTGTCGCAGCTCGGATGGTCGATGAATCGGGTCTGGATTACACTTATATGCGAATGACCTGGCTTTATTATCAAGAAGGAAACCGAAATTACCGTCTGATTCCACAAGGCCAACCCTATCGTGGAGCCCAGGTTACCCGTCAAGCCGTAGCCCAATATGTGCTGGATCTGTTGGCAGATCCTAGTCGTGATTTAGGAGTCAGTCTTGGGATTGTGGAGCCTGGAAGTGAAGATCTGGATAAACCAAGTTTTTATTAGGGGAAATCAATGAAAGGAAAATCTTTAATGTTCATTGCAGTGAGTATGGCTTTACTTACTGCCTGTGGAAATCAAGCGGCTGACATATCAGCCAGTTCAGAAACTGGGACTGAATCTATTAGGAGGGGTTACTCCGACAGCTCTCAATTCCCAACGGGAAGTATGGACCCTCGTCAAATTGTGGCTCCTCAGCTAGGCTTGTCAGATGAAGAGTGGGACAATAGTAGAGGGACCGTTTCGGATGGGCAGGATACCAATGCCAATCAGGAGCCAACACGGATTTTGACTCAAGATGCAGACAGTATCATCATCTATTTCTCTCGTTCGGGTTCGACTGAACTCCTAGCTAGCAAGATCCAAGCCTTATCCGGTGCAGATGTCTTTGAATTGGTCGCTACAGATCCCTATCCTAGTGATTATGGAGAGGCGGTTGAGCGGGCTAATTCAGAGCGTGGTCGAGAGAATGTCCCCGAGCTGGTAGGAAATCTTCCAGACCTTAGCCAATACAAGCTTATTTATTTGGGCTATCCTATTTGGGGGATGACTCTCGCAGAACCTGTTGCAAGCTTTGTGGAGGCTTATGCGGAGCAGTTGGATGGTAAGGAGCTAGTGCCTTTTTCCACAAATGGGGGCTATGGCTTAGGAAGGAGTGTAGATTCTATTGAAACGGTCTTGCAAGATGCGGGGAGTCAGGTTAGAATGCGGGATGCTTTCGCAGTTGAAGGCAATAAAGTGGACAAAGCAGATCGAGATTTGCAGTCTTGGTTCGAAATATTATAAAAAGGAGTGACAGATGAACAATAGAAAATGGGTGTTTGGAGTAGGAGTGGCGGTTATCTTGGTGGCCCTCTTCTCATGGAATTTTGTACGTGGCAGTCGAGGGACTAGCCAAACTGGATCGAATACAGGTGGTCAGACTGTAGAGCGCACCACACAAACCAATCGAGATTTATCGGGGGATAACGATGTTCTCGTAGTCTATTTCTCACGGACTTCTGGAGTTTGGGATGGTCCTCTTGAAGTCGGGCACACGAAGGTATTGGCCGACTATATTACAGAAGCAACCAATGCGGATCAGTATGAGATTGTGCCGGCTGTTGCCTATCCAGATGATTATGAAGCAACAGCAGAACAGGCTCGTCAGGAACAGGCGGATGATGCCCGTCCAGCTATCGCCAATCCGTTACCAGATTTGTCTGAATATGAAACCATCTTTATTGGTGCTCCTGTCTGGTGGAGTGAGTATCCGATGATTGTCCGTACTTTCTTGGATGGGGAAGCAGATCAACTAGCTAATAAGACCTTGGTGCCTTTTACAACTCACTTGGGTTCAGGTCTTGGTGCAAGCCAACGTCAATTAGAAAGTCAATTTCCCCAAGCGACGGTTCTAGACGGCTTCTCTGTACGGGGTGAAGATGGTGCAGTCAATGGTGCGGAGTCCGATGTTCGGGCGTGGTTAACAAGAATTGGAGTCAACAACTAATGTTCAAAAATCATCCAAGAGCCCTTTATGTAACCTGGTTGGTCATTCTCTTGGCCCTGCCTTTTCCTTTGATTTTCCTACTAAACACTAGCTTAGTGGATACAACAGTCAATCTTCTCTTATACGATATCGGAATCATGGCTTATGTTTGGTGGCTTGCCATCGTTTATCTCTCCACGCGCCCCCAATGGTTGGATCGCTTGATTGGACTTCCAGCTATGTATTTTGTACATGGGATGTTAGGGGTTCTAGCCCTTATTGGGGCTTTTGTCCATCAACAATTTCTCTTTTCCATGCATTGGGAAATTTCAATTACTGGTCAGTGGGCCTGGTATTTAGCCATCTTCGGGACCGCCTATGCCAGCTTCTTCATGTCTGGTTGGTTTGTCGACCGCTTGCCAGTGGCACGGCGTCTGAAAAATCGCTTGCAGGTCTTTTTCAAACATGAATTATCCCTTTGGATTCACCGCCTCAACTTTGTCATGATTTTCCTTATTTGGCTCCATGTACATTTCATCAATCGGATTGCCATTCTCAGCCCCTTTATGATGCTCTTTGATCTTTATACCATTTACTTCGTCGGAACCTATGTTTACTATAAATACGTGGTGGAGACCGAGGAACTGATTCAAGGAAAATTGATAGGGACGAGTGCTCTTTCCCCGACTGTTCAAGAATTAAAAATCCAAGTGCCCGATGACCACGTGTATCAGGCAGGTGATTTTTACTTCCTACGCTTTCCAGATGCCGCTATTAGCCAAGATATGCACCCCTTTTCGGTTGCCTCAGCCCCTTCAAAGGATGGATCCACGGTAACCTTTATTATTCAAGGGTTAGGGGATTTTACAAAGGCGGTACCGCAACTGCCAGTTGGAACCCGTGTGGAGCTGGAAGGGCCCTTTGGTCGATTTGCTCCTATTATCGCCGAGGACCAGACAGACGCCCCCATTATTCTTTACGGGCTTGGGTCGGGGATTGCACCCCTTAAAAGTTTATCCGAAGAATTAGTTGGGAAGCGGAATCTTCATATTATTTGGAGTGCCAAGTCGGAGGAGGAGCGCTACTTTGATCAGGACTTTAGGGAATTAAGTCAATGGAATCCAGAGGTGCGTTATGATGGCAAGGCCCATCGCTTTACTGAGGAAGAATTGGTAACCATTCTCAGTCCAGAAGAGATTGCAAGAGGGCTTTTCTTTATTGTTGGTTCAGCCCCTGCACTGTTGATGGTTGAGGAGACCTTGAAGGGATTAGGCGTGGCGCGTGGACGTTTGCATGATGAGCGCCTAACCATGTAAGGAGTGTGCAATGACAAAACGAATTCTTATGAGTGTTGGACCAGTGGTTTTACTGTTGCTTGGCTTGGGACTCTGGTGGACACAACCCTGGCTCAATCCAAGCCAGTCTACAGATTCGGTGCGAACCAGCAGCGCAAGTATCAATAGCCGACTGGAAACCCTGTCCTATGAAACAGACTATGAGGGACAAAGCTATGAAAAGCAGGTGGTGGTCTATCAACCTGACTCCTATCAAGAAGGACAACTCATGAATGTCTTTTATTTGATGCATGGTTCGGGAATGGACAATGTCAGTTTCGCAGAAACCATGCAGCCACTTTTTGATCAATGGATTGCAGCTGGAGAAATGGAACCCATGTTAGTCGTTTTTCCAACCTATTATCCCGATCGCTCTTTTGTCGTTTCCAACTATAGTCAGGACTATCCTTTGAATCACTTCTTTGCGACGGATGAAGTCACTCAAGTACTACAACTAGTGGAAGGTCGTTTCAGCACCCATGCAGCTTCCACAAGTGCAGCGGATTTGGAAGTTAGTCGAAATCATCGGGCCTTTGGCGGTTACTCGATGGGTGGCATCACTACATGGGATGTCCTGGTGGAAAATAGCCGCTATTTCCATGATTATATGCCCATGGCTGGGGATTCCTGGATTGATCGTGTGACTGGACGCAGTGGGGATGAGGCCATTGCCCAGACCTTAGTGTCAGGCTTGGAAGCCAACAACTATGGCCCAGAGGATGTGACCATTATTGCCATGGTTGGGGAGAATGACGGAACTAAATACAGTATGATTCCCCAAATAGAGGCGCTGCGGGTGAATACTCGTCTCTTTAATAATCGCAACTTGATTTATTGGGAAAATGCTAATGGCGGACATGATCAAGCTTCCTTAGAAGCAGAAGTTCAACACGGAGTTCCATATCTGTTCCAAGCAAAATGAGAACCTAGATTCAACTCTAGTTCAGAACAATCATTCGGCATTAATGGAAGGCGGTGGCCTTCCTTTTCAGTAAAATTGAGGTAGAGAAATTGAATATACATAAATTAAAAAGGATTCCAAGTGATTACTTTAGGCCTTCCAAACAGCCAGGAACCTTGGAAGTATTGGACTATCAGACGTATGAGTCTTTTAGTTACCAAACTACAAGCCCAATCTTGTTGAAAAAGCAAGCGGTGGTTTATCTACCTTATGGTTATGACCCCAATAAGCTGTATCCTGTCTTGTATTTAAGCCATGGAGGTTGGTCCAATGAGACCACGACCATGGGGAGGCCTGGGCGTCCAGCAACTTTTAAACATATTGTGGATCATGCCATAGCGAATGGGGAGGTAGAACCAACGATTATTGTCAATCTAACTTACAACAATACTAGTCCTCAAGATAGTCGTGATTTTGGCTTAGCGATTCAGTTAACTCAACGATATAATCAAGAGTTGGTTCATGATTTGATCCCAGCTGTGGAATCAAGGTATAGTAGTTATGCCCAATCTACTAGTTCGGAAGATTTGAAAGCTAGCAGGCGCTATCGCGGATTTAGCGGATTTTCCATGGGTTCTGTCAATACTTGGCGGACTTTTGAAAATGCCTTGGAGTATTTTTACTTTTTCAATCCCATGAGTGGGAATGTCAATACTCCAGCTCAAACGCACGCTAACTTGGTCCGGGAAAAGAACCAGCCCTTTTTCATCTGGGCTGCGTCAGGAACACATGACTTTGCCTATCAAGCTTTTCGCAGACAAATCATGAATCTATTACAAGAGGCACCGGATGTCTTCCGCGAGGAGGAGATCGTGGTATACCGTGAACGAGTAGGTGCCCAGCATGATTATGCGGCGGTTTGTGATTATACCTATAATGCCCTGCGGTATTTTGGGAAGGTATAGGCCGCTATTGATCTAGTGCATACTGCTATAGAAAGTCTGTATTTTACAGGGGGGGTCCTTTCCGTTATACTGAATTTATAAAAAGTAGAAGGACGGTTTGAATCTTGGAAATTCAAAAAGTTGTATTTAAAAATAAAGAGTTAGACCTACGTTTGGCAGGAAATCTTCATCTTCCAGCTGAATTTGATTTAAATAATGATTATCCAGCTATCGTTGTAACTGGACCGATGCTTTCCTTGAAAGAGCAAGCGCAAAGCGTTTATGCACAAAAATTGACAGAAGCAGGCTATGTAACTTTGACTTTTGATGGGGCTTATTTTGGTGAAAGTCAAGGATTCCCACGGCAACAAGAACTTCCTGACGTGAAACAGTCTGATATCGAAGGAGCTATTGATTTCCTTGAAAGCCTACCTTACGTTGATTCGAACCGTATCGGTGGACTTGGTATGTGTGGCTCTGGATCTTACATGTCTGTTGCAGGTGTAAAAGAACCTCGCTTGAAAGCCATCACTGCTGTTGTACCAGCAATTTCAGATATTTCAACTTCTCCAATGACCAACTTCTTTATGCCTGAAGAGGAGGTTAAAGCGGCCAAGGAAGCGTTTGAAAATGGAACGGGTGAATTGATCCACCTCAACTTCCAACCACGCGCCTTTGAAGAAGGAGCTCAGTATTACTATAGCTCACGTGGAAATCGTCCAGGTTGGAGCAATCAAGTTGTAGCTTGGAGCCAATTGGAGCTTTTGACCTACAACGTGAAAAATATTATGGAAGACATGACCAAACCTTACTTGGTGGTTACTGCTGAAAATGCCTGGAGCCAGCCTGCTTCTCGTGAAATCTTTGATGCTGCCAAAAGTGCTGTCAAAGAGTGGGTTGTGGTTCCAGAGGCGAGCCATTTTGATATGTACGACCTCTTCCCGTTTGTGGATGTAGCCTTTGACGCGATTCTTCCTTTCTTTGAAAAAAACTTATAAAAAATAACACTGCTTCGTTCATCAGGAAGCAGTGTTTTCAAACGATTGTAGATTGTTATACAAGCTGAAGTAGGTGCCTATTTTTATCAAGAACCGTGATATAAAAGGTCTTGGTTGCCTTTGGATCCGTGATGGGAAGGTGGACTCGATTACGATCCTTGTCAGTATGTGGTTGAGTGAGATTCGTGGAGAAGTGAGGGATATCTGATATGGCAATGAGTTCCTCAAAGGATTCCCAGTTGTTTTGGAGGATGAATTTTGTTTTTGTTAGTCCCTCAACGTAGTCCTGCCAAACCCCTAAATCTGCCCAAAGTAGCATACTTAAACCAGCCAAGTCTTTTTCGCTGATTTCTTCTTTTGCTGTGAGCGGGTGAGAAGCAGGAAGGGATAGATGAAGTTGTTCCTTAAACAATTCTTGACTGATAAATCCGGGATGCTCAGAAGTTTTCTCAGTGATGATAAAATCAAAGTGCTCCTCTTGTAGAACTGGAAAAAGTTCTTGGGTTGAAAGGAGTACCAATTGATAATTAAATTTAGGTTTGTGAGATAAAAAATGCCACTCGGCGCCTGGTCCAGAGATTCCTCCAATGTGTTGCACGGATAACTGAGAATAATCCTGAACTTTGTTGAGAAAAGTTTGGTGTTGTTTTACTAATTTCCTCGCCTGTGTGACGGTGAACTCTCCGGTTTTTGTTAAGGTGAGTTTGTTGCGGCTTCTGTGGAATAGGGCAGTCCCTAATTCATCTTCTAGCTGTTTCATATTTCGAGTTAAGCTAGGTTGTGATAGATGGAGATGCTGGGCAGCTTCGGATAAAGTCCCAAAATCCGCAAAAGCAAGAAATTGTTCGAGTAATTGAATCTGAACCATGTTGTTCTCCTTTCTTGCTTGATATTCTACTATTTGAAGGCGGCTCTGTAAATAGCGTCGAGGGTGTTGAATAGGGAGTGTACCTTTGATAAAATGATACAGATTACTTAAAAAGTGAGGATGTTGAATAGATGATGGCGAAAGAACGATTAGTAGCTTTTACGGATGCCGTCTTGGCGATTATTATGACCGTACTGGTTCTCGAATTGGAAAGACCGGAGCATATTAGCTGGTCAGCCGTGTGGGATTTACGGATGAACTATCTGGCTTATACCATCTCCTTTTTCTGGCTAGGAACCATGTGGGTCAATATGCACCGGGTTTGGGATGGAGTTAAACAAATTAATAATACCGTGGTATGGATTTCGATGTTACTACTCTTCTTTTCTTCCTTTTTCCCCTATACAACTTCCTTGGTTTCAGCAGAATTTCATAATCCAGTTTGACAAGCTTTGTATGGAATTGTTACCCTACTGGTGACGGCCATGAATATTTTGATGTATAGGGAATTACGGAAACTGCAAGAGGATAGCTATCAGGGTGAATCCCTTACCGATGTAGTTAGAGCGCGGTTGTTGGATATCGTGATCAAATTAGTGGGATTACTGTTGACGCTAACGATTTTACCAGAAGCTATGATGTGGGCTGTTCTGGTAACAGCCGTTGTGATTATCATCCCGAGGTCGATTTAGTGAATCAAGGAAATAGATTGGAGTATGGGTGATGAAAGTTACGATTTTAGGTGCTGCTGGTCAAATTGCCAAATTGGCAACTCGTTATTTTTTGGAACAGACAGAGGTTGAATTGGTGCTTTTTGCACGAAATGCGCAAGCTCGGTTGCAAGAATTTGTTTCTCCACGTGTAACTCTTGTAGATGGAGATTTTGCGGATACTGCCCAGGTGTCACTGGCTTTAGCAGGGGCTGATGTCGCTTTCTTAGCTTTTGTTGGAGATGATCAACTTGTGGGCCACCTCCTTCCTTTGGTTGAAAAAGCAGGCGTTTCTCGTTTTATTGTTTCCAGTGTTCCGGATATTTACCAAGAAATTGAAGGTCCGTTCCAAGATTGGTATCGGTCCAATACAGGTATCATGTGGACTTCCCATGTTCGTAAGGCTGCAGATGTAGTGGAAGCCTCTGATTTGGATTATCTGATTTTACGAATTACCTGGCTTTATAATGCTGAAGGGAAGAAGCTTCATGTGACCCGTAAAGGGGAGCCCTTCACTGAAGCCCAAGTAACCCGTCAACTGGTAGCCCAGTTTGTAGTGGATGCGGTAAGCGGTAAAGAGGACTTTCACCGTGAAAGTGTTGGACTTGGGGAAGTTGGAACTAAATGGGAGAAGCCAAGTTTTTATTAAAAGAAGAAACAGCCTGTCGAATAGTGACGGCTGTTTTGTTATACTAAGAGCAATAAGAAAGTGAGGTCTGTCATGGAGTACACACGATTAGGGGATACAGGTCTGGAGGTTTCCAAGCTATGCTTGGGATGTATGAGTTTTGGCGATCCGGCGCGTGGCTTTCATTCCAAGTGGGTGCTGGATGAAGCTGCTAGTCGGCCGATAATCAAGAAGGCTTTGGATATGGGAATTCATTTCTTCGATACCGCTAATTTTTATGGATATGGTTCTAGCGAAGAGATTCTTGGTCGGGCTTTGAAGGATTTTGCCAAAAGGGAAGAAGTGGTGATTGCGACCAAAGTTTTCTATGGTGATGGCCAAAGCACGAGTCCCAACACCACTGGGCTCTCGCGAAAGGCTATTTTCCACCAGGTGGAGAAGAGCTTAGAGCGATTAGGGACAGACTACATCGACCTGCTTTACATTCATCGTTGGGATTATCAGACGCCAATCGAGGAGACGATGGAGGCTCTCCATGACCTGGTTCGTTCAGGGAAAGTCCTTTATCTTGGGGCATCAAGTATGTATACTTGGCAATTCCAACAGTCCCAATATGTGGCAGACAAGAGGGGCTGGACTCCTTTTTCCGTCATGCAACATCATTACAATCTCCTCTATCGGGAGGAAGAGCGGGAAATGATTCCCTTCTGTCAGGAGTCGGGAGTGGCTCTGGTGCCCTACAGTCCCTTGGCGGCGGGTCGGATTGTGCGTGACTGGACGGCGGATACCGCGCGCAGTCAGGCTGATCAAAGTGCACGCGCCAAGTATGATAGCACTGAGCTTGAGGATCGGAAAATCGTGGCGCGTGTGGCGGAATTGGCAGAAAAATATGGCAAGAGTCGTAGTCAGATTGCACTGGCTTGGCTATGGCAAAAGGGGATGCACAGTCCGATTCTTGGGGTCACCAAGGAAGCTTATCTGGATGATTATCTAGGTGCCTTTGGTTTTGAGCTATCTCCACAGGATATGGACTATTTGGATGACTTATACCTTCCTCATAAAATCGTCGGCGCTTTGGCCAAGGGTACCAAAAAAGATCTCCAGAAATTGAAGTGATGTCTTAGTTTTGATTTGATTTGTATGGTCAATTGTTTTATAGTCGTTTAGTTTGCTTTTAGTACAAGGCAGCGAGTCGCAGAGAGTACTGAACTACGGCAATATGAGCGAACACAGTAACAAAAGATAAACTAAAAGAGTATAATCATGTATTCACGTAGGGCTCGTGTTGCCCACTGCCTAAAATGAGTTGCTTTATGTGAGTTAACGCGATAGCCTACGGAGATAATTGCATCTAGATTGAAGAAATTGGATTCGGTAGTCTGTGTTTTTGCTGAAGTAGCCCCATGTTGAGTGGTTGTTGCAATTTTTGCAACAACCACTTTTTTATCTAGCCTACCATGGATAAATATGTTGCAGAGATGCCTATTGATTGTAGATTTATTAACACCGAACAAGCAAGCTAATTCTTTTTAAGTTGCCCAGATACTTTCACCGCGTGTGATGACTTGAGCCTTTTCTGTTCCTTCTTCTGATGAGTAGATAAGAGACTGTAATTCTTTCATGGTACTCCTCGAAATCAAGGGAATAACTGCATACTGGATTACTCCCCCAACTTTCAATTCGCAACCTTGAAGTGTGGATTTTGCTATAATGGTAGTAGTAATTTACAGAAGGAGAAACGTATGTCTGAATTTGAAAAAATGATAGCGGGCCAATTTTACAATCCGGCTGATCCTGAGTTAAGGGAATTGGTTGTGGCATCTAGGGCCTATCAAAAGGCTTTTAACGAGGAAGACGATCGGCAAAAAGGGGCTGCGATTTTAAAAGAATGGTTTGGTTCTACAGGAGAAAATCTGTCTGTTAAACCACGGTTTGTTTGTGATTACGGTGTCAATATCCACTTGGGGGAAAATTTCTATTCCAATTGGAACTTGACCATGCTCGATGTGTGTCCGATTCGGATTGGGAAGAATGCCATGATTGGACCAAATTGCCAGTTCCTCACACCCCTCCATCCCTTGGATCCTGACGAACGGAATTCAGGTTTGGAGTATGGAGCACCGATTACCATTGGAGATAATTTCTGGGCTGGCGGAGGTGTGACTGTTCTACCAGGCGTGACCCTTGGAGATAACGTTGTGGCAGGTGCGGGTGCCGTGATCACCAAATCCTTCGGAGACAATGTGGTCTTGGCTGGTAATCCAGCCAAGGTTATTAAGGTAATTGAACCTAAAGAGGAGGAATAATGCGCAAAGCTATTTATGTTTTTAGTCTTATTTTGTTAGTCCTTAGTTGCACTTGGTTTTTTGTCCGGCGCAATAGCCGTGATTCGCTTAACCAAGTCGTACAAAGTCAAGAAAATGAGCCAGTTCAATTGAGCGAAACTACCAATCTGGTCAACGAGGACTATACTGTTAAACGGGATGATGTAGAGTTGGTCGGAGTTATCACTGCGGATGCCAATTATAAAAAAGAAAAAAGACCGCTTCTAGTCATCGCACATGGCTTTAACAATACTTTAGAAAATTATGAAACCTACGCTCAGGACCTAGCAAGTCTTGGTTATGTGGTCTATCGCTTTGATTTCTATGGCGGGAGCCAACAATCCAAGAGCGGAGGTCAAGATATGCTGGATATGTCTGTCTTAACTGAAAAAGCAGATCTTGAAGCAGTGGTTCATCAGCTGACTCAGGAGAACTTTATCAACGATAAGAAAGTAACTCTTCTCGGAGCTAGCCAAGGTGGAGTTGTGTCAACCCTTTATGCAGCAGAAAATCCTGATAAGGTTAACAAATTGGCCTTGATTTTCCCGGCCTTTGTTCTTTTTGACGATGTAGAACAGACCTATGCCCAATTAGGAGTAGACTCCGAAAAAGATATCCCAGTGGTTGTCACTCATCGGAATGCTCAACTGGGTGCAATCTATCTAAGCGATGCCATGTCAATCGAAATCAATGCGGAAATTAAAAAGGTAAAAGCACCGGTCATGATTATCCATGGAACAGAAGATGAAGTGGTCCCTTACTCCTATGCCTTAGATGCCAATAAAAATTTTTCAGATTCTCAATTGGTAACTGTGGAAGGCGGAGGTCATTGGATTGATCCAAGTTTTAATCAGACGGCCCTACCAGCTCTCCAAGCCTTTTTAGGAAAATAGACAAAGCCTGTATTTCGTGGTACACTGAAGAAAAATAAATAAGAATCGCCACCGGGTGAGCAGAACTTGAAAGTATCGCTAGGTCTTAGAAGATACTTTTACAGTGCTGCTTTTTTACCTATTGGCAATGAAAGGAGCCAAGCATGGCACATTTTATACTCTTTTAGTTTATCTTTTATTACTGTGTTAGCTCGTCTTGCCGTACTTCAGTACTGTCTACGACTCTCTGCCTTGTACTAAAAGTAAACTAAAAGACTATATCGTTGATGAGTACTTCTGGAATCTTTTTCTAGATGCAAAAATTGGAGTTGTGCTTTTGAAAGAGTAAATCAAAAGCTAGATGAATCTCCAGCAGAGCTTCAAAGCCTTTTGGAGGAAAGCAATAAGCTAGCCATATCCTTTGTGGAAGAAGAACCTTTCGCAGAAAATCCTGTGATTCATGTTTATCGACAAGCCTTTCAAAAATTTATGACCAAAAAAGGAGCTCGCTCCAGTATTGAAGCTCTTTTGAAAAGGGCCAAAAGCGAGAAACCCGTGGGAACCATTTTGCCACTTGTGGATATCTATCATGCAGCAAGCCTTCGTTTCGCTCTTCCTTGTGGTGCAGAGGATTTGGATACCTTCCAAGGTGATTTGCAATTAACACTGACTGAAGGTGGCGATGATTTTTATCTGATTGGAAGCGATGAAAACAATCCAACGTTACCAGGTGAACTGTGTTACAAGGATGAAGCCGGAGCAGTTTGTCGCTGCCTTAACTGGCGGGATGGCCAACGGACGATGATTACAGAAGACACAAAGAATGCCTTTTTGGTCATCGAATTATTGGATCCAAGCCGGGAGGAGGCCTTAGAAGCTGCGCTCCAATTCATCGTTGAACAATCCCAAACCTACTTGGGTGGTCAAGCAACTTCACACATTCTCGATCGCGAAACACCAAGTCTTCCTATTGAAGCTTAATCTTTCATTTCCTTTATCGAACTTTCTTCATCTTGTCTTTTTCCCACTACTTTGTTAGAATAGTTGCTAAATGTTTGAAAAGGAGAGGAAAATGTCTGAAAAACAAATGAAAACACTCGGGTGGATTGCGACTTTTATGTCTGTCATGATGTACATTTCCTACATCCCTCAAATCATGAACAATTTAGCCGGCCAAAAAGGGAATTTTATCCAGCCCCTAGTTGCGGCCATCAACTGCAGTCTCTGGGTTTACTACGGCTTGTTTAAAAAAGAACGAGACATCCCTCTTGCAGCTGCTAACGCGCCAGGAATTGTCTTTGGTCTGATTACCGCTTTGACAGCTTTATTTTAGGAGAAAATGAAATGAATCTTGATTTTAAACAGGCTTCTGAGGGCAAAGAACTTCTCCCTACATCGGTCTGGGAAAGCATTGTGAATCTGAACGCAACTCAAGAAATTCAAGTTGCGGAAATCAATCCGGATTTTGCGGATGGAGAAAGCCTAAACCGTGAATACGGGGTGCCCTTTGAACAGGAGGCAAACTGCCTGGTCCTTGAAGGCAAACGTGGGGACGAGAAAAAATATGCCGCCCTTCTTATCCCTTACGGTAAAAAAGCCAACACCAATGCGACCGTTAAGCGCCCCTTAGATGTTGCCAAAGTCGGCTTTGCTCCCTTAGACTTTATCCTGGAACAGACAGGTATGGAATTCGGTGCCATTACTCCGATTGGACTTCCCGAAACATGGTCGATTCTGATCGATCAGCAAATCCTGGAACAAGATAGCATTATTGTAGGCGGCGGACTAGTACAGTCCAAATTGTTAGTTCCGACTAAGTTATTAACACAACTTCCCAATGTTCAAGTGATTGAAGGACTGGCGAAAGATTAAGATATACTCTTTTAGTTTATCTTTTATTACTGTGTTAGATCGTCTTGCCGTACTTCAGTACTGTCTACGACTCGCTGCCTTGTACTAAAAGTAAACTAAAAGACTATAATACAAAAAGACTTACGATTTTTTCGCAAGTCTTTTTCTATTATCCCCAAAATGAATCTTCAACGGCTTGTTCGGATGAGAAGAGCCAGACTTCTTGGATTTTCCCGTTTTCCATACGGAAAAGGTCAATGCCATTCATATTCAATTCTTCTCCATCTGGGCGTGTTCCTACGAAGGTAACGTTGGCTGCCACCAAATCACCATTGTCTGATACCCAGTTTGTAAGAACTTTGAAGGTCCCATTTGTTTTTTCACCAAATGTAGCTAAGTGAGCTCCAAGTTTTTCTTTACCAACAACTGTTCCAGAAACAGAGTGATTTCCAGGTTGGTGCCAGATGATATCGTCTGCCATGGTATCAAATACGGCAGGGAAATCACCTGCAATAAGACCTTCATTGTAACGATTGAAAATCTCTAGATTTTTAGACATTAGTTTTCTCCTTTATTTGATTACAAATCTATTGTATAATCAGACTAATAAAACCACAAGTACGTTTTTTTACAACGCTTAGTAGCAAATATGCTACTATTGGTGTAAATCAAGGAGAAAAAAATGATGAATAAAGTGAGTGAGTATGGAATTTGTCCATTTGCGACTACCCAAAAGGTCTTGACAGGGAAGTGGGCCTTGGTCATTCTGTATCAATTGAGTACGGGAACCAAACGTTTTAACGAGTTACAACGAAACATTCCTGGTGTGACTCAAAGTATTTTGACCCGCCATTTAAGACAACTCGAAAAGGATAAGTTGGTCCATCGTGAAGTTTACCCAGAAGTACCTCCTAGGGTGGAGTATAGCCTAACTGAAATTGGCCGCAGTTTTCAAGGTGTTTTAGATCAAGTAGAGACATGGGGACTCAATTATATAGAAGTATTGGCGCAGGAAGAGAATTCCTAACAAGAGAATATGAGATTTTATTTGAAAATAACACAGATAGTGTTTATTTACGCTTTTTTACTGTGTTATTTTCAAATAAAACACCATTCCCAACGTGGCCAAGGTATTGACTGCTCTTGTCCGGCATCCGGAGAGCATTGGAAGAGTGCTTGTTATGTCAAATGGAGCTTGAGGTGTAGAAGAGGCTTTTGAAAATTTACCAAAGGAGTAAGATATGAAAAAAACTCATGAAACGAAGCATTGCCGTTCGGGAGGCCTATCACAAATTAGAGGAGGCCAATCATGGCTCTCGTTGGTCCATTGAGGAAGATTTTTTGGCTTTGTCGAATGATGTTGGAAATTTGCAGCGTTTGGTGATGACCAAACAAGGTCGCTATTATGATGAAACTCCATACCGCTTGGAGTCCAAATTGGCAGAAAATATGTGGTGGCTTTTGGAGTTTGCAAATCGATTGGATATTGATGTTGAAGCGGAAATGGAAGAATTCTTATCTGAAAAAGAAGTCTTGTTGGGTTTAAAATAGGTTATGAAAATGATAACGTAACACTGGCGATAAACTAAAATCCGGATTGATATAGTCTTTTGGTTTACTTTTAGTACAAGGCAGCGAGTCGTAGACAGTACTGAAGTACGGCAAGACGAGCTAACACAGTAATAAAAGATAAACTAAAAGAGTATACTAAAAATCAGAATGCCTACATCATAGATAGCTGAAAAGGCTGAGGAAATCAGCTTTTTTCTTTTACCGCAACTACATCCCTTTAAAAACTGACTTTAAAAATAAAAAGACTAGACATTTTATTTTATATCTGTTATACTTATATCAAGATGTTGGAAGCGCACCCATCGAACCGAATTTAAAGGAGAATCTTATGTCTAAAGCGTTAATTATCTGCGTTGCAGGAATGTCTTCCTCTTTAATGGCTTCTAAAACAACGGAATATCTTCAAGCACAAGGAAAAGATATCACAGTGGAAGCTATTTCATCGAATGAAGGGGAGCAAGTGATTGCTGATGCAACCTATGATGTCTATCTCGTAAGTCCACAGGCTGGTATGTACTACAATCAATTTGCGGCAGTCGGTGCAGAAGCTGGTCGTCCTGTAGTGAAGGTTCCACCACAAGCCTATGTTCCAATTCCAATGGGAATTGAGAAAATGGCACAACTCATCTTGGATAATCTTGCGTAAGGAGGCTGACTATGAGTCCTGAAGAACTACAGGTTGCGGCTTTTGAGATTATACTTCATAGTGGGACTGCGCGAACTTCTATTCATGAAGCTTTTGCGGCCATGCGTGAACATGATTATAAGCTAGCTCAAGAAAAATTAGATGCTGCAGATGAGGAGTTGTTGGAAGCTCACCATGCCCAAACGGACTTGCTGCAAAAATATGCTAGCGGTACTGAAATTAAGATTGAGATTATTATGGTACACGCTCAAGATCATCTTATGACAACCTATACCTTGAAAGAGGTTGCGACAGAAATGCTTTATCTTTATCAAAAAGTCGGATAAAGCACTGAGTCAAGTATTTTCATGAACGATAATTTAGAGGCTGGTATGTTACTCAGCCTCTTTTTATGTTTATACTCTTTGAAAATCAAATTTAATTGTTGTCAGGTCAGACAGTCTGGTAGACTGTCTGAGATCCTAGTTAAAAAACGAAGTTTTTGTCAACTTTGCCGTACTTATTTGAAACTTTCTACGAAAGTTTTATCGGTAAACTCAAAACCTCTCCCAGAGGTTTTGAGTTGTCTGTGGCTCACTTCCTAGTTTATACTCATTAAATTTCAAAATCTGACGTTGTCAAGCCTCTTCGGTGAACTTTAGTTCTACCATCATCGGCTTTCCTAGTCATCTTTTTGAAATTTTTCGAGTATTCCGATTTAGAAGTTAGTTAAGTATTAATTTTTGATTTTCATTGAGTATTAGATTCTTTTACATAGTACAAAAAAGTCGGAAGAGGAGTCCGACTTTTTTGTATTAATAGGATGAGTCTTCAAAACCATTCTCCTGGGCGACCGTTTTAAACCAATGTCCAGATTTCTTGATGGTTTTTACTTGGGTGTGGATGTTGTTTGAAATAAAGCCGTAGCGGTTTCGATAGGCGTTCATCCAAGACCAGCAGTCTATTGGAGTCCAGAGATGGTAACCAAAGCAATTGGATCCTTCACCAATTCCCTGATGGAGGTAGGCTAGGTGTTCTTTGATGAAGTCGATACGATAGTCGTCTTGGATTTGACCATTTTCATCAAGGAAGCGTTCTTCGCGGGAGACTCCCATGCCGTTTTCAGAAACAAACCAGGGGATATTTCCGTAATTGTCTCTGATATTAATAGCAATGTCATAGATGGCTTGTGGGTAGATTTCCCAGCCCTTGTCAATATTCATCCGTCGTCCAGGCATTTCGTAGTTGTCGTAATAGCGATTGGGCATCCAATCACCAACTGAATTTGGAGCGATTTCTGGAGCTTTTACACGGTTTGGATGGTAGAAATTTACACCGAGGAAATCAACAGTATTTTGTTCAAAAATAGCCTGATCTCCGGGTTCGCTTTGCCAGAGGACCTTATCGGCTTCTAGTCGTTGGACCAATTCTTCTGGGAAGTGGCCTTTAATAGCTGGTTCCAGGAATAATTTATTGTTCCAGAGTTCTGCAAAATGGGCAGCGTCCAAATCTGCTTTTGCATCTGAGGCAGGATAGGTTGGTGTCAAGTTAAGAACCGTTCCAATCCGACCTCCATTTTCTTGGAGTCCTAGTTCTCGAAATCTAGCGATGGCTTTGGCTGAAGCTAGATTAAGGTGGTAGGCCACTTGAACGGCTCTTTTTCCATCCACTAATTTAGGATAATGAAATTGATAGAGGTAACCACCGTCGACAACGACCATGGGTTCATTATGGGTGGTCCAATCTTTGACGCGATCGCCAAAAGCTTTGAATGCTTGTTCCGCAAATCCTACATAGAGATCAACGACATGGCGTGATTCCCAACCTCCATATTTGTGGTAAAGTTCGATGGGGAGGTCAAAATGGTGGAGGTTCATGATAGGACGAATACCATTCGCAATGAAACAATCAATAACCTTATTGTAGAAATCAACGGCGTCCGGGTTGACTGTATTGGTTTCTAAATCATTAATTAATCGGGACCATTGAATGGAGGTGCGGACGCTATTCAAGCCGATTTTTTTCATTAAAGCGATGTCTTCCTCGTAACTATTGTAGAAGTTGGAAGCTGTATCTGGCCCGACTTGATTATAAAAAACCTCAGGCTCAATCTCATACCAGTAGTCAAACATATTGGCGTGTTTCTTTTGGAAACGTCCTTCACTTTGGGGGCCAGAAGTAGCAGCTCCCCACCAAAAATTTTTGGGAAATGTATACTTTGTCATAAGAGTCTCCTCGTAATATAAGTTTAGAGGGTTATTAAAACCCAGTTTGAACAATGATTGTATAAATACTTGACTATTGCAATGTTTCCCAGAACAATAGAGTTATGGAAAGGACTCATGGTTGTTTCTTATCCTCCTTGTTGCTCAGTCTTCATTACAAAGTCTGTTACCCAGCCCTTCATTTTACCTCCAACC
>NZ_JADPMS010000012.1:0-44968 GCF_015686645.1 Streptococcus sp. NLN76
ATATGAAATCATAACATCCATAAAAACGCCCTCCTAAGCTAATTATAGGCTTAAGAGGGCGTTTTTACGAATATTTATCGGTTACTGAAAATTTTCAATAGGGAGTTTTCTTCATGCGTTTGTCGTGCCATCCCGTTCGCCTCCTTGACTCCCTCATTCCTTTTTGTTACAATAAGCACTGAAAAGATTGATTATTCTTATCGACTGATACTCAAAACAGTTTGAAATCTGATAAGGCAATCTGATGAAGGTTGAACTGGAGTTCACCAAAGAAGATTAACGAAATCAGATTTTAAAATGTAAAGAGTAGAAAGCGAGTTCGGGATGGTGGAAGCCGAATAGGAGAGGAATAAGTGGCCCTTTTTACCAGTTAAAAAAGAATGAAGGCTTAATAAGCAAAAATAGGGTGGAACCGCGTTTCGACGCCCCTTGTCCGAGGACAGGGGTGTGAAATGCGGTTCTTTTTGATTAGCTGGAAATATTTGTAATGAGTATTAGTTTACTTTTAGTACAAGGCAGTGAGTCGTAGACGGTACTGAAGTACGGCAAGACGAGCTAACACAGTAATAAAAGATAAACTAAAAGAGTATTGATGGAAAAAATAGAAAGCAGGTCTATATGGCAAAGAAACTAACTTTTCAAGAAATTATTTTAACCTTGCAACAGTTTTGGAGTGATCAAGGCTGTTTGTTGATGCAGGCCTATGATAATGAAAAAGGGGCGGGGACTATGAGTCCTTATACCTTCTTGCGGGCGATTGGGCCTGAGCCTTGGAATGCGGCTTATGTGGAGCCTTCTCGTCGTCCAGCGGATGGTCGTTACGGGGAGAATCCAAACCGCCTTTATCAACATCACCAATTCCAAGTGGTGATGAAACCAAGTCCAAGTAATATTCAAGAATTGTATTTGCAATCCTTGGAGGTTCTGGGAATTAATCCTTTGGAACATGACATTCGTTTTGTGGAGGATAACTGGGAAAATCCTTCAACGGGTTCTGCAGGTCTTGGATGGGAAGTTTGGTTGGATGGGATGGAAATCACCCAGTTCACCTACTTCCAACAGGTGGGTGGTTTGGCGACTCAACCGGTGACCGCTGAGGTTACTTATGGGTTGGAGCGTTTGGCTTCTTATATCCAGGAAGTGGATTCTGTTTATGATATTGAGTGGACAGCCGGTGTTAAGTATGGTGAAATCTTTAACCAACCTGAGTTTGAGCATTCAAAATATAGTTTTGAGTTGAGCAATCAGGAGATGCTGTTGGACAACTTTAATCAGTTTGAAGCGGAAGCGCAAGCAGCTTTGGAAGCCGATTTGGTTCACCCTGCCTATGATTATGTGTTGAAGTGTTCCCACACCTTTAACCTTTTGGATGCGCGTGGAGCGGTTTCCGTTACAGAGCGGGCTGGTTATATTGCGCGGATTCGGAATTTGGCTCGAGAAGTTGCGAAGACATTTGTGGCGGAGCGCAAGCGTTTGGGCTATCCTTTATTGGATGAAGCCAGCCGTCAAGAATTGCTAGCGGAGGAGGATTAAGATGACAAAGACAGTTTTGCTTGAACTCGGTTTAGAGGAGATGCCAGCCTATCTTGTGACACGGAGCATGGATCAATTAGGTCAGCGCGTGGCAGACTTTTTGAAAGCTCATCGTTTGGATTTTGAAAAAATTGAAACATTTTCAACACCCCGCCGTTTGGCAGTACGGGTTAAGGGCTTGGCAGACCGCCAGACGGACCTGGTCGAAGATTTCAAAGGACCAAGTAAGAAAATTGCCCTAGACGCTGACGGTCATTTTACGAAAGCCGCAGAGGGATTTGTTCGAGGGAAAGGGTTGACAACAGACGCGATTCGCTTTGAGGAAATCAAGGGGGAAGAGTATGTCTATGTTACCAAAGAGGAAAAAGGCCAGGCTGCGGAAGAAATTCTCCCAAATCTGACAGAAACTTTGGAAGCCATGACTTTCCCTGTCAGCATGCATTGGGCCAACTACACTTTTGATTATATCCGTCCGGTTCATACCTTGACCCTCTTGGTGGATGATCAGTTGCTTGAAGCTCGTTTCTTGAATTTAGAATCGGGTCGTATCAGCCGTGGACATCGCTTCTTGGGACAGGAAGTCAGCCTAGCGTCAGCGGATAGTTACGAAGCGGATTTGCGTCAAGCCTTTGTGATTGCAGACCCAGCAGAACGGACTCAAATGATTCTCGATCAAATCGTGGATTTGGAGCAGGCTAATGGGGTTCGGGTAGAGATTGATGCAGCCCTTTTGAATGAGGTTCTTAACTTGGTTGAATACCCAACAGCCTTTCTTGGTTCCTTTGATCCTAAATACTTAGAATTGCCGGAAGAAGTTTTGGTAACGTCTATGAAGGCGCATCAACGCTATTTTGTTGTTCGGGATCAGGATGGGAACCTCTTGCCGCACTTTGTTTCTGTTCGAAACGGAAATGCGGAGCATTTGGCCAATATAATTAAGGGGAATGAAAAAGTATTGGTCGCTCGTTTGGAAGATGGGGAATTTTTCTGGAAAGAAGATCAGAAGTTGGCCATCGAAGACCTGCTTCCTAAATTGGCCAAGGTGACCTTCCATGAGAAAATTGGAAGTCTTGCAGAACATATGGAGCGGACAGCTCATATTGCAGCCTACTTGGCCGATCAAGTTGGGTTGACGGAAGAAGAGAAGGAAGATCTCGCACGCGCAGCTCAAATCTATAAATTTGACCTCTTGACAGGTATGGTTGGTGAATTTGATGAATTACAAGGAATTATGGGTGAGAAATATGCTCTTCTTGCAGGTGAAAAACCAGCTGTAGCCCAAGCCATTCGGGAACACTACTTGCCAAATTCCAGTGAGGGTGCACTACCAGAAAGTCGAGTTGGAGCTGTCTTGGCTGTGGCAGATAAGATGGATACCTTGCTCTCCTTCTTTACTGCTGGATTGATTCCAAGTGGTTCCAATGACCCTTATGCTCTACGTCGGGCAACTCAGGGGATTGTGCGGATTTTGGATGCCTTTGGTTGGGATTTGGATTTGCAGGATCTCCAAGATGCCTTCTACGAAAATCAATGGTACCAGCATAAGGACGAAGTGTTGGACTTCTTTAACGCTCGTATTGAAAAAATGATGGATGCGTCTATCAATAAGGACATTGTTCGAGCAGTTTTGGCCAATAGCCAATTCAAGGTTTCTTCTCGTCTTTTAGCAGCAAAAGCTCTAGCGCAAGCAGCTCAATCAGAAGGCTTCAAAGAAGCTGTTGAAAACCTTTCGCGTGTCTTTAACCTTGCAGAAAAAACCGAGGAAGTGGAAGTAGACAGCAGTCTCTTAGAGTCTGACTCAGAGAAAGCTCTAGCGGATGCAGTGGATAACCTATCCTGGTCTGAGGATATGACCGTAAATATGCAGGAGCTCTTTGCTTTGGCTCCACTGATTGCCGCTTTCTTTGAGAACAACATGGTCATGGCAGATGATCTTGCTGTCCGTGCCAACCGCCTAGCCCTTTTGGCTCGTTTACGCCAAAAAGCTAGCCGTCTCGCCCACTTTACCTTGCTTCAAACGAAATAGGAGAAAAAATGGAAGATTCAAAAATTCAACGCATCAATGAGTTGGCCAAAAAGAAAAAAGAAGTTGGTCTAACGGAGGCGGAATTGGAAGAGCAGGCAGCTCTTCGCAAGGAATATATTCATGGCTATCGTCGCAGCCTGCAGGCCCATATTGAGGGGATTAAGCTGGTGGACGAAGATGGCAACGATGTAACGCCGGACAAATTGAAACAAATTCAAAAAGAAAAAGGCTTGCATGGCCGTCATTTGGAAGACGACGGGGAAGCCTAAGTAAAAGTAGAGTGTCAGAGACCAGGATTTTCCTGGTCTCTTTCTCATATTCTTGGAAATTGGAAGCAGATTTTGCTATAGTGGATATAGGAAAAATAAAGGAGGAAATGAGATGGAAGTCTATACTCTGTCAAATGGTGTTCAGATTCCCAAGATTGGTTTTGGTACTTGGCAAATTCCGGAAGGGGAATTAGCTGTCCAATCAGTTGCCTATGCCTTGGAAGCTGGTTATCGTCATATTGATACGGCTCAGATCTATGGGAATGAGGCCAGTGTCGGGCAAGCTCTCGCACAGAGCGACTTAGATCGTCAAGATATTTTTGTAACCACCAAAGTTTGGAATGACAAGATAGGGGTTGAGGACACTCGTGCTTCTCTCGAAGAATCCATGGAAAAACTTGGTTTGGACTATATTGATTTGGTTTTGATTCATTGGCCCAATCCAGCTGCAAGTCGAGAACAGTTACCATGGCAGGAGCGGAATGCTCAAGTGTGGAAGGCGCTGGAGTCTCTTTATCGTGAAGGAAAAATCAAGGCGATTGGTGTGTCTAACTTCATGATTCATCATTTGGAAGCTCTGTTAGAGACAGCGGAAGTTGCACCTCAAGTGAATCAGGTTATGCTTGCTCCTGGAACTCCACAAAAGGACTTGGTAGCCTACTGCCAAGACAAGGGAATTCAACTGGAAGCCTACAGTCCTTTCGGAACGGGGACTTTGTTTGAGAATGAAGAAGCTGCGACATTGGCGCGTGAAGCAGGCTTAAGCCTAGCCCAGTTAGCTTTGGCTTGGTCATTGGATAAGGGTTTTGTTCCCCTTCCAAAATCAACCAGTCCAGAGAATATTCAGGCGAATCTAGCGATTGAAGGACTTCAAATTGACCCTCATGCAGTTGAAGTTTTAGACAAACTGCAAGGTGTTAAGGGGCAGTTGGATCCGGATCAAGTTGATTTTTAGATAAGAGAAAAGGCAGATTGGAAAATCTGCCTTTTTATACTCTTTTAGTTTATCTTTTATTACTGTGTTAGCTCGTCTTGCCGTACTTTAGTGCTGCCTGCGACTCGCTGCCTTGTACTAAAAGCAAACTAAAAGACTATATCATGTTAAAGTCGGGAAATCAGAGATTCGAAGTTATCGACGAGTTCACTTTCTGTTACAGCCATCAGCAATTCTCCTTCCTTGAAGACATAGTCGGCTGAGACATGAATATTGAGGTTGGAGTCTCTTTGTTCACGAAAACCGATGATATTAAGTTTGTAGTTGCGGCGTAACTCTAGCTGGCTGAGACTTTTTCCAATCCAGCGCTGAGGCGGGTAAAACTCAATAATGGAAACATCCTTGTCCAGCTGTATAATATCTGTGGTTTCCCGATGGAGAATGTGCTTGGCCAGGGAAACCCCGGTTTCGCGTTCGGGTGAGATAACCCGATCAGCTCCAATTTTTTCCAAGACTTGACGCGTGGTTTTGCTTTTAACTTTGGCGATGACTTTTTCAACTCCAAGGTTCTTACAGTGCATGACGGCTAGTACGCTCGATTCCAAGTGTTGACCGGTTGCTACGACAACTGTGTCGCAGGTATCAATGCCTGCGGCTTGGAGGAGTTCGAAGTCGGTAAAATCCCCAACAACGCCATGCGTTAAAATTGCTTCGTAATGGTTAATGGCTTCCTCATGATCATCAACTGCGATAATATCACAATCAAAATTACTAAGGGTATTGACAATACTGCGTCCAAAGACTCCAAGGCCCAGGACACCTATGGTAGGTCTTGCCATGGTATTCCTTTCTAACCAACCAGAAGATTGGCTTTTGCATATTTCAAAGTCGATTTACGACTTGGTGTATGGTCTGCAAATGAAATTAGAAGAGTGAGCGGACCAATTCGTCCCATAAACATCAACAGCATAATAATGGTCAAGCAAGCGTGGTTGAGGGAAGAAGTCAAGTTGGCACTTACACCGACCGTGGATAGGGCTGATACAGCCTCCATCATGACATATAAGAATCGGTGACTATCTCCATCAAAATATGAGAGGAGAGCCAGACTAGACATCAAAGCCACGAAGTAGACCATGAGTATGATGAATGACTTCTGAACAGTCTTTGGTGAAATAGTTCTTTTCCAGAAATTCACATGAGGTAACCCCAAAATTTCTGAACGCGCAAAGGCCAGTAAAACCAAAAAAGTCGTGATTTTGATACCACCAGCAGTCCCTCCGGGTGCCCCACCGATAAACATCTGATGAACTAGAACGATGATGGTCGACGGTCGCATCTGAGTAAAGTCAACGGTTGAAAAACCAGCTGTTCGAACAGTCACACTTTGGAAGAAAGCCACCAGTAGGCTATTTCCGAAATCATATTCACCAAGAATAGCCGGGTTGTTGTATTCAGTAATCAAGGTTGTAATGGTCCCAATCGCCAAAAGTAAGAGATTATAGAGGAGAACTACCTTAGTGTGAAAGCGAAGGCGTTTAAAACGGTGTTTTTCTCGCCAGTTGGTCCGTAAGTCAAACCAAACTGAGAATCCTAATCCCCCTGTAATAATCAAAAAGGAGATGGTCAGAATGACCAAAGGATCAATCTGGTATTGAATCAGACTGGATCGGCCTAAATTGTCAAAGCCGGCATTACAGAAGGCCGATACGGATAGGAAAAGCGAAGTGAAGAGCCCGTCCCAGAATCCCAGCAGAGGCACAAAGCGAAAACTCAATAAGAATGTTCCGATACCCTCAAGTAAGAAAGTAATGAGAAACACTGATTTCAAGAAAGATTTCATGGATTGGGGTTGACTATAACTCGTACTTTCCTGAATCGCCGCTCGGTTGGAGTAACTCAGCTTCTGTTGCGAACGCATGTAGAAGAGACCTATAAAACTAATAAAACCAAGACCGCCAATTTGAATCAGGATCATGGCAATGATTTGCCCCCAGATATTGTAGGTCTCTGACAAAGGAACGACAGATAGTCCCGTCACGCAGACCATGGACACAGCCATAAAGAGGTGGTCAAAATAGGTGGCCATGGAATAGGGAGTCTGCACCATAGGCAGACTGAGAGCAAGCGACCCGATAAAACTGACCAGGGCGAAGCTAATAAAAATTCGTCTGGCCGGTGGTTGCTTGGATAAAAAACGATACATAAGCTCGATCATCCTTTTGAAATGCTGTGTTTATTCTATCATATTTTTACATTCCTGTTTCAAGTGAAGTCAGATTCCAGCAAAGGTGATTTTTGAAAATGGACCGGCTTTGCGGTATAATAGTTTGGATATGAAAAAAGAATTCCATCATGTAACAGTATTATTAAGGGAGACAGTTGATTCTCTTGCAGTTAAACCCGACGGTATCTATGTGGATGCGACCTTGGGGGGGGCGGGGCATAGTGAATACTTGTTGTCACAATTAAGTGACCAAGGCCATTTGTATGCCTTCGACCAGGACCGGAATGCCATTGATCATGCTAAGGTACGTCTGGCTCCCTATGTGGAGCGTGGCATGGTGACTTTTATTGAGGATAACTTCCGAAACCTACAGCTTGCCTTAGCTCAGCATGGAGTGACTGCTATCGATGGAATCTGTTATGATTTAGGAGTTTCTAGTCCCCAACTAGACCAGCGGGAGCGTGGTTTTTCATACAAGCAAGATGCTCCTCTCGACATGCGGATGGATCAATCGGCTTCATTGACAGCCCATCAAGTGGTCAATGATTATCCTTACGAAGATTTAGTACGTATTTTCTTTAAGTATGGGGAAGATAAATTTTCAAAACAAGTGGCGCGGAAAATCGAAAGTGCACGGAGATTAGCACCAATCGATACGACTACGCAACTAGCGGAAATTATTAAATCTGCCAAGCCGGCAAAGGAACTTAAGAAAAAAGGTCATCCGGCCAAGCAAATTTTCCAAGCTATTCGAATAGAAGTGAATGATGAATTAGGGGCTGCGGAGACCTCCCTGGACCAGGCTTTGGAGATGATCAAACCAGGTGGACGAATATCAGTCATCACCTTCCATTCCTTGGAAGATCGACTTACTAAAGTTCTATTTAAAGAGGCTTCGACGCTAGAAGTCCCTAAAGGGATTCCACTTTTACCAGACCAATTGCAAGCAGACTATCGCTTGGTACATCGGAAGCCTATTTTGCCGTCCAAGGAAGAATTGGAAGCGAACAACCGGGCTCATTCAGCCAAGCTACGAGTCATTGAACGTGTTAAATAAGGAGCTAGCTATGCCCCAGGATAACCGGCCCGGGGGGCGCTTTCGTCGTCCCTTGAGCAGACTTGAAAAACTATTTTACGGTACCATTGTAGCGACGACGGTGATTGTCGCTATTGCAACAGTCTTTTTACAGACTCAGATTCTGCAAGTAGAGCGGGACTTGGCCACTTTAAATTCTCAAGTAGAACGGAAGCAAACGGAAATCACCGAGGCCAAGCAACAGGTCAATGAGTTGAGCCGCTATGAACGCTTCCAAAAATTGGCGGAAGAGCAAGGAATGTCTGTGAAAAACGATAATTTAGTAACGGCGGATAAACCATGAGACGACTGTGGAAGAATTGGCGTCACTCAATCTTGAAGGCGCGCAAATCGACAACGGAAAATCGGCAACGGGTTGGGAAGCAGCTCAGTGTTTTAACGGTCTTTCTGTTCTTTGTTTTTTTGATTAACTTTGCGGTTATCATTGGTACGGACACGAAGTTTGGCGTGGACTTATCAGAAGCGGCCAGACGGGTACACCAAGAAGTTCGAGTTAATCCGGCTAAAAGGGGGACCATTTATGATCGAAATGGGATTCCGATTGCGGAAGATTCTACTACCTATAATGTCTTTGCTGTGATTGATAAAGAATACACTTCAGCCAAAGGGGAGAAGTTGTATGTGGATACGGATCAGTACCAGCTGGTGGCAGATCTATTTGAGAGATATCTAGAGATGGAACCTGACTATGTACGCAAGCAGCTCAGTCAAGAGGGCTTACGGCAGGTTTCTTTTGGGAGCAAAGGGAATAATTTGTCCTATGGGACCATGACGGAGATCAAGCAGGCAGCGGAAGAAGCCGGCATTAAGGGGATTGACTTTTCAACTAGCCCTAGCCGAAGTTATCCGAATGGAAATTTTGCTTCTCAATTTATTGGACTGGCTCAGTTGACTGAACATGAAGACGGTAGCAAGACTTTGGTGGGAAATACCGGTCTGGAAGCGTCGATGAACAGTACCCTTGCTGGGACAGACGGAGTGACCACCTATGAGAAAAACCGTACCGGAAGCATTATTCCAGGAACAGAAAAGGTTGAAAGTAAGCGTGTGGATGGACAAGATGTTTATACTACTTTGTCAGCCAACCTTCAGACTTACCTGGAAACTCGGATGGATACCTTTCAAGAACGAACCAAAGGAAAGTGGGCTACTGCAACGTTGATTTCGGCTAAAACGGGTGAGATTCTGGCGACGACTCAGAGACCAACCTTTAATCCGGATACCAAGGAAGGTTTGGATGATGAAAACTTCACTTGGTCCTCCTCTCTTTATCAGAGCAACTACGAGCCAGGGTCAACTATGAAGGTCATGACCTTGGCGGCAGCTATAGACGACAACAACTTCCCAGCTAATGAACTTTTCGACAATACGGAGTTGAAGGTCATTGATGCCACGATTCGGGACTGGTCGGTTAATAATGGAACCTCTACTGGTCAGGTTATGAGCTTTGCTCAAGGTTTTGCATACTCCTCTAACGTCGGGATGGTCCAGTTGGAACAGAAGATGGGAGATGACAAGTGGTTGGATTATTTGTCCCGTTTCCGTTTCGGAGTCCCTACTCGTTTTGGAATGGGGAATGAATCCTCTGGCCTCTTACCAGCGGATAATGTTGTTTCGATTGCCATGTCCTCCTTTGGACAGGGGATTTCTGTGACCCAGGTGCAATTGCTTCGCGCTTTTTCAGCCATTGCCAATGACGGGGTCATGTTGGAACCGAAATTTATTTCTGCCATTTATGATGAAAATAAAGATGCAGCCCGAAAGGGATCAGTAGAAATTATGGGGAATCCGGTATCACAAAAGGCTGCTAGTCAGACTCGGGACTATATGGTAACAGTTGGGAGCGATCCCTTTTATGGAACCTTGTATGATCGCTATTCTTCGGACTTGAGTTTGCAAGGACCCATTATTCAGGCTGGTGGTCAGAATATCGCGGTGAAATCAGGTACGGCCGAAATTGCTAAAGAGGATGGAACGGGGTACCTTGAGGGGACCTATATGAACTCGGTAGTGGCCATGTCCTCTGCTGAAGACCCTGACTTTATCATGTATGTGGCCACAGCGGAACCCGAGACTTTTGACCCATTGATGTGGCGGGATATTGTTAATCCGGTCTTAGAAGAAGCGATAGCCATGAAAGATACACTAAATCTGACAGAAACGAGCCCGGTATTGGATCAAATCACTAAGGAATTTACCTACGAGATGCCAGATACTACGGATGTGACACCAGGGAATCTAGCGGATACCCTCCGGCAGAATGTAGTGCAACCGATTATTTTAGGGACAGGAACGTCTATTCGTAAGCTATCTGCCAATACAGGAAACAAGCTTAAGGCTAATCAACAAGTCTTGATTTTAACCAATAGTTTTGAAGAAGTTCCTGATTTCTATGGGTGGAGTCCAGTGATGATTCAACAATTCGGGGAATGGATGGGCATCGAGATGGATATTCGTGGTTCAGGTAACCATGTGGTTCGTCAAAATGTAGATCCAAACACACAATTGAAAAAAGTCAAAAAAATTAGAGTGACCTTGGGAGAATAATATGAATACCGAACTCTTTGTCAGTATGATTTCTTTTTTACTGACGGTTCTATTGATGCCAGTCTTCATTCGAACCTATAACAAGGCCAAGATTTCTGGTCAGCAAATGCATGAAGATGTTAAACAACATCAGGCCAAAGCGGGGACACCTACGATGGGGGGGATTGTTTTTCTTCTAGTAGGCAGTCTCGTAGCCTTTCTTAGCTTGATTTGGTCTGATAATTGGACAGCCAATGCTGGGATGGTTTTGCTAATCCTAGTTTTATATGGCTTAGTTGGTTTTTTGGATGACTTCTTGAAAGTTTTTCGCCGGATTAATGAAGGGTTGAATCCACGTCAGAAGCTACTCTTGCAATTGATAGGTGGGGTTTTGTTTTTCTTCTTTGCAGACAATCATATGGGGACCTTGAATCTCTTCGGGTATCCATTGCCTTTAGGGATATTGTACCTACCTTTTGTTCTTTTCTGGTTGGTTGGATTTTCCAATGCAGTCAATTTGACCGATGGGATTGACGGTTTATCGAGTATCTCGGTGGTAATCTCGATTTCTGCCTATGGTGTGATTGCCTACATGCAACAACAATGGGATATCCTCTTGATTATTGCTTCGATGATTGGTGGTCTTCTTGGATTCTTCCTCTTTAACCGCAAGCCGGCTAAAGTCTTTATGGGGGATGTCGGTAGTCTAACCCTTGGTGGTATGCTGGCGGCGATTTCTATGGCCCTGCACCAGGAGTGGACCCTTTTATTGATTGGTTTGGTCTATGTCATTGAAACGGCATCTGTAATGTTGCAAGTGGCTTACTTTAAGTATACTCGTAGAAAATATGGGGAAGGGCGTCGTATTTTCCGCATGACTCCTTTCCATCACCACCTAGAGTTAGGTGGCCTTTCTGGTCATGGGCCAGCATGGTCTGAATGGAAGGTTGACTTCTTCCTATGGGGACTGGGGCTCTTAACTTCGCTTTTAGCACTAGCTATTCTTTACTTGTAATGAAAAAGATTCTTCCAGAACTGGTTTAGGTCTAGTTTGCGGAGAATCTTTTTTTGATATTTTTGGGAACATACGTGTGGAATTGATACTCATTACATTTCAAAATCTGAATGTGTTAATCCTCTTCGCCGAACCCTCAGTTCTGTCTTCATCGGATTGCCTTTTCAGATTTCGAACTGTTTCGAGTATGATTAATTTTCCAGCCCAATTTTTACGTGGTGTTCCTTTTTTGTGAACAAGTCTAGCTGTAATGGATTTTTCCAGCCTTCTTCCTTTTTCCAATGTGGTATAATAGTAAGAAGTTAAAAAAGGATGTGACGCATGAAATTTACAGATTTTCAATTTAAGGACTTTCTTCAGCAAGCCCTGAAGGCAATCAACTTTCAGAAACCAACAGAAGTACAGGAAAAATTAATTCCGGTTGTCTTGAGTGGGAAGGATCTAGTAGGAGAATCGAAAACAGGGTCTGGGAAGACCCACACTTTCTTGCTCCCTATTTTCCAAAAGTTAGAGGATCTGCCCTATACACAAGCGGTCATTACGGCTCCTAGTCGAGAGCTAGCGGACCAAATCTATCAAGCCTGTAAGCAGCTGGCGAGCTACGCACCCTTTTCTGTTCGCCTAGCTAATTATGTTGGTGGGACAGATAAGGCCCGACAAATTGAACGTCTATCTAAAAGCCAACCCCATATTGTGATTGGAACACCAGGTCGAGTCAACGACTTGGTGGCCAGTGGTGATCTGGATATTCATCGGACTCAGACCTTTGTGGTAGATGAAGCGGATATGACTTTGGATATGGGTTTCCTAGAGACGGTTGACCAGATTGCTTCACGTCTACCTAAGGATGTCCAAATCTTGGTATTTTCTGCGACCATTCCGCAAAAGTTGCAACCTTTCCTGAAAAAATATTTGCAACAACCAGTTATAGAGCAGATTGCTACCAAGACGGTTATCGCAGATACCATTGAGAATTGGTTGGTTTCAACCAAAGGTCGTGACCGCAATGCGTTAATTTACCGAATGACTCAAATGATTCAGCCTTACTTGGCCATGATTTTTGTTAATACAAAGGGCCGGGCAGAGGAACTTTATGCATATCTCCAGGAGCAGGGCTTGAAAGTTGCTCGTATCCACGGAGATATTCCGCCTCGGGAACGTAAGCGGACCATGAACCAGGTGAAAAATTTGGAATATACCTATGTAGTGGCAACAGACCTCGCAGCACGTGGAATTGATATTGAAGGAGTTAGTCATGTGATTAATGATGCCATTCCTCAAGATTTATCATTCTTTGTTCACCGTGTAGGTCGTACAGGCCGAAATGGCTTGGCTGGAACCGCTATAACCCTTTATTCTCCGCAGGATGACTCGGCCATTCGGGATTTGGAGAAAATGGGGATTTCCTTCCTTCCAAAAGAAATGAAAGACGGAGCTTTTGTCGACACCTATGACCGGGACCGACGGGCCCAAAGGGAGAAAAAACGAGAAAAACTCGACACTGAAATGATTGGTTTGGTTAAGAAAAAGAAAAAGAAAATCAAGCCAGGCTACAAGAAAAAGATTCAGTGGGCGGTCAACGAAAAACGCAGAAAAACCAAACGGGCTGAACGCCGTGCTCAGGGCCGTGCAGAACGGAAGGCTAAGCGTCAGACCTTTTAGGAATATGAGGTAATGTATGATCCCGAATCTAGGAATTAGTTTTTATGAAAATTTGATGAATCGTTTGCCTGATGGGCAACTCTTTAGTGTACGAGCAGTTTTTGATGGTCTACCTCGGATTTTAGAGCGGCTGCCGATTACCTTGGGCTTGACCCTCGCGGGTTCTATCTTTGGCCTGCTCTTAGCAGTACTTTTTGCTTTAGTCAAGATCCGACGCGTGCGGATTCTTTACCCCGTTCAAGCAGTTTTTGTTAGCTTTTTGCGGGGAACACCGATTTTGGTTCAGTTAATGTTAACCTATTATGGAATTCCACTTCTTTTGAAAGCTTTGAACCAGAGTCTGGGAACCGATTGGAATATCAATGCGATTCCTGCAGTCGTTTTTGCAGTGGTGGCCTTCGCTTTTAATGAAGCTGCCTATGCCAGTGAGACCATTCGTGCTGCAATTCTTGCAGTAGATCCTGGAGAGATGGAAGCGGCGCGGAGTTTGGGTATGACAGAAAGTCAAGTCTACCGTCGTGTTGTTTTTCCGAATGCCGCTGTTATTGCACTGCCAACCTTGATAAATAATTTGATTGGCTTAACGAAGGGAACCTCTTTGGCCTTCAATGCGGGGGTAGTTGAGATTTTTGCCCAAGCTCAAATCTTGGGAGGAACTGATTACCGCTACTTTGAGCGTTTTATTTCCGTTTCCCTTGTGTATTGGGCTGTCAGCATCTTGATTGAGCAATTTGGCCGTTGGTGGGAACGCCGCCTAGCCATTGGTGATGAATAGGAGGCCTCAGATGATTTCAGTTACAGGTTTAAGCAAAAAATTCGGTAAACAAGTGGTTTTAGATAAGCTGGATGTGACGATACAGAAGGGGGAAGTGATTGCCTTGATTGGTTCTTCAGGGGCTGGTAAGTCAACCTTTCTTCGGAGTCTCAATTTTTTAGAAACCGCTGATGCCGGTACCATTCAAGTAGAAGATAAAGTGTTGGATGTGAAGACTGCAAGTAAGGAAGATATCTTGGCCTTGCGGCAACAACTGTCTATGGTTTTCCAACAGTTTAATCTCTTTTCTAGACGTACAGTGTTAGAAAATGTTATGGAGGGGCTGGTTCAGGTGAAAAAAATGCCTGTACCTAAAGCCAAGGATTTGGCCTTAAAAGAGTTGACCAAAGTGGGGCTGGCTGACAAGGTGGACCAGTATCCAAAACAATTGTCAGGAGGCCAGAAGCAACGGGTTGGTTTGGCTCGCGCCCTAGCCATGAAACCAAGTGTTTTATTACTGGATGAGCCAACATCTGCCTTAGACCCTGAGTTGGTTCGTGAGGTGGAGAAGGCTATTAGCCAGGCCGCGGATGACGGGCAAACCATGATTTTGGTCAGTCACGATATGGCCTTTGTCGAGCAAGTAGCCGATCGAGTTTTATTCTTAGAAAAAGGAAAAATTATCGAAGAGGGTACACCAGACGAAATTTTCCATCATCCTAAGCAGGAGCGGACCAAGGTCTTCTTGGCCAATTATCGTAGAGATGAGGTTTGAGGATGCTGGCGGAGATGATGAGGCTCTACTTTCAGAGCTTATTGATTACAACGGTCGGGACTTTGGTTCTGACCTTGTTCTTCTACTTTCGTGGATTGGGAAAGGGACGGAGTAAACGAGAAATGAGGCATGAGGTCTTTATTGCCTCTTGTTTAGTGATTCCGATTTTTTCCTTTGCAGTGATGGCCTTATTGATTGTGCTCTGATCTTCTTGAAACGGATTTCTTGAAATTGCTAGGAGATGGGACTATAATGACAGTAAAAGCTACAAGAGGAGAAAATCTATGTATGACACACTGATTATTGGGGCCGGGCCGGCTGGAATGACTGCTGCCCTTTATGCCGCACGTGGTAATTTGAAGGTTGCGCTCTTGGAACGCGGGATTCCAGGCGGGCAAATGAATAATACCGCAGATATTGAGAATTATCCAGGTTTTGCTAAGATTTCTGGTCCAGAATTAGCCGATCACATGTTCCAACCTTTGGAAGGATTTGGCGTGGAATATATTTTTGGCTGGGTTCAATCTGTTGAGGATAAAGGAGACTACAAGGTAGTCCATACAGACTCTGGGGATTTCCAAGCTAAGACAGTCGTTGTTGCTACTGGTTCTTCCCATCGTCAGTTGGGGGTGCCAGGTGAAGCAGAGTACAATAGTCGCGGAGTTTCCTATTGTGCAGTCTGTGACGGAGCCTTCTTCCGTGATGAGGATATTTTGGTTGTTGGTGGAGGTGATTCGGCTGTGGAAGAGGCCCTCTTCCTTACTCAGATGGGAAAAACAGTGACCATCGTTCATCGTCGGGATGAACTTCGAGCCCAGAAAATTCTACAGGATCGGGCCTTTGCAAACGAAAAAATCCATTTTATTTGGGATACTGTGGTCAAGGAAATAAAAGGCGATGACCGGAAGGTTCAAAGCGTTGTACTTGAAAATCTTAAGACCGGAACAGTGACAGAAGAGGCTTTTGGAGCTGTTTTCATCTATGTTGGTTTAGATGCTGTTAGTGAATTTGTATCTGATTTAGGGATCACGGACGAAAACGGATGGATTCCAACCAATCACGAGATGAAAACCAAAGTAGATGGTATTTATGCCATTGGCGATATTCGTCAAAAAGACCTTCGGCAAATTACCACAGCTGTTGGCGATGGAGCAATGGCTGGTCAGCAGGTCTATAAATATATTTCAGAATTATAATGATTAGGCTGGGTTTGTCTCAGCCTTTTTTGTTATGTAGATTCTAGAATAAACGTCCATAATGAAAACACTGTGAAAGCAGTGAAATCTACCATCAATTCCTAGCTTTTTACAGCTTCCTTCATGTGGTATAATAGGACTAGTATTTTTGAAGGAGTCAATATGTATCCAGATGATAGTTTGACCTTGCATACAGATCTGTATCAGATCAATATGATGCAGGTTTATTTTGAACAAGGTATTCACCAAAAACACTCCGTTTTTGAATTGTATTTCCGGAAATTACCATTTAAGAATGGTTACGCTGTTTTTGCTGGTTTGGAACGGGTAATTCAATACCTCCGGGATTTCCGCTTTACTGAATCAGATTTAAGTTATCTACGTGATCAGGGATACCAGGAGGACTTTCTAGCCTACCTTAAGAATTTCCGGTTAACCTTAACCGTTCGGTCCATGCAAGAAGGGGATCTGGTGTTTGCGAACGAGCCCTTGATGCAGATTGAAGGAGAACTAGCACAGTGTCAGTTGGTGGAAACAGCCCTCTTAAATATCATTAACTACCAAACCTTGATTGCAACCAAGGCTGCACGGATTAAGTCTGTTATCGGGGATGAGCCGCTGCTAGAATTTGGTACCCGTCGGGCTCAAGAGATGGATGCGGCCATTTGGGGAACCCGGGCCGCATTTATTGGAGGGGCATCTGGAACCAGTAATATCCGGGCTGGGAAACGGTTTGCGATCCCCGTGGCAGGGACCCACGCCCATTCACTGGTTCAAGTATACGGCAATGACTACCAAGCTTTTAAAGCTTACGCAAAAACCCATCGTGACTGTGTATTCTTAGTAGATACCTATGATACACTGCGGCTAGGTGTGCCTGCGGCGATTCGTGTCGCCAAGGAAATGGGAGATCGAATCAACTTCTTAGGTGTCCGGATTGATTCGGGTGATATTGCTTATATTTCAAAAAAAGTCCGCCAGCAGCTAGATGATGCAGGTTTTATCGAGGCGAAAATTTACGCATCGAATGATTTGGATGAGACGACGATTCTTAACCTCAAGATGCAAAAGGCTAAAATTGATGTCTGGGGTGTCGGGACCAAGTTAATTACAGCTTACGACCAGCCTGCACTAGGTGCAGTCTACAAAATTGTCTCTATTGAAGATGACCAGGGACAAATGCGGGATACCATTAAATTGTCAAGCAATGCGGAAAAGGTATCCACTCCAGGTAAGAAACAGGTTTGGCGAATTACCAGTGGCAGTAAGGGAAAATCCGAAGGAGATTACATTTCCTTTGCGGATCAGGATGTGAATCAGTTACCTGAATTGGAAATGTTCCACCCTACCTATACCTATATCAACAAACGAGTCAAGGATTTCCAAGCAGTTCCTCTTTTAAAAACAATTTTTGAAGATGGAGTACAGATTTACCAGTCTCCGAATTTGGTGGATATTCAGGCTCATGCGCGTACAGCTTTTGACAAACTCTGGGATGAGTACAAACGCGTTCTTAATCCACAGGATTATCCAGTAGATTTGGCCCGAGACGTTTGGGAAAACAAAATGGAACTGATTGAAAAGGTTCGCCGTCAAGCTATGGAAGAAGGAGTAGATGCATGAGCTTACAAGCAGAAATTATTCAGGCTCTTGGAGTAAAGTCCGCAATTGATGCTCAGGCAGAGATCCGCAGAAGTATTGAATTGCTCAAGGAATACATGGAGAAACATCCCTTCTTGAAAACCTATGTCCTTGGTATCTCGGGTGGACAGGACTCCACCTTGGCGGGTCGCTTGGCACAAATGGCTATGGAAGAGTTACGATTGGAGACGGGTGATCCCAACTATCAATTTATTGCTGTACGTCTTCCTTACGGTCAACAACTAGATGAAGCGGATGCGCAAGCAGCACTTGATTTTATCCAAGCAGACCAAGTTGTAACTGTGAATATCAAAGAAAGTGTAGATGCTTTGGTTGCAAGCTTAGAGTTTGCAGGCCAAAGTATTTCCGATTTTAATAAAGGCAACATCAAGGCTAGAGCCCGGATGCAGGTTCAGTATGCCATTGCAGGTGCGCAACAAGGGGCTGTGATTGGTACAGATCATGCGGCAGAGAATTTAACAGGCTTCTTCACCAAGTTTGGAGACGGTGCCGCCGATATCCTCCCCCTGTATCGACTTAATAAACGCCAGGGTCGTCAACTCTTGCAAACCTTGCAAGCGCCAGCTGCTCTTTACGAAAAAGTACCGACTGCAGATCTGGAAGAAGAGAAACCGCTCTTGTCCGATGAACAAGCGTTAGGAGTTTCCTATCAAACAATTGATGATTATTTAGAAGGGAAAAGTGTTTTAGCTCAAGACCAAGCTCGAATTGAAGAACTCTGGTTCAAAGCCCAACATAAACGCCATCTCCCGATTACAGTATTTGATGACTTTTGGAAGTAATACTCATTGAATTTCAAAATTTGACTTTGTCAAGCCTCTTTGATCGACTTATTGATTGCGTGCATGCACGCCTCATCGGCTTTCCTTGTTATTTTTTTGAAATTTCGAAAGTATTCTAATTTTGAAATTAGTTCAGTGTAATTTAAAAAAGCTCAAGTTAATGCGAAACTTGAGCTTTTTGAGTATCTGCTGAAAAAATCCCAGCGATAAGTCGCTGGGATTACTCATTACTACTCAAAACCGAATTGATTTCTTCCCGTGTTGTTGGCCCCGTTTCCTTCACTTGAAGATGGTAGGTTGGGATTAGGGAAGCTTGTATCGAAACTAGATGAAGGAAGTGTTCCATCTTCAGTGGAAGATGGGATAGTGCTACTAGAGCTTGATGGTAAATAGGTATCCTCATCGTCTTCGTCATCATAACGGTTGGTATTGGTGTTGTTTGGAACTTGGCGTGCACCTCGAGCAGCATTTGAAGTATCTGCTCCGTTTTTGAAGACATAACTTCCGCTGCGATAGAGACCGCTTGGCATTGGGAAGTCCTCATTTCCGTTTGGATGGAGGTAGGCCATCATGTTCCGGTAAACGCTAGTCGCAACGTCAATACCACTATCGAGGACTGGTGTGAAGCGGTTATTGTAACCGGTCCAGACTGCCATGGCGTATTGTGGTGTGTATCCTACAAACAGTTCATCCGGTGCAGCAATGTAAGAACCAGCGGTAGATCGAGTCAGCAAAGGGACCTCGTCATCTCCGTAGTTGGAGGTACCGGTCTTACCTGCTTGGTAGAGACCAGCGATTGCTGCGTTTCTACCAGTATTATGCGTTAAAACAGTTTTGAGCATATCGGTAACCATGTAAGCTGTTTGTTCAGACATAGCCCGATTTCCTTTATCTGTTAAGTCTTGGGAAGTTCCATCTTGGTAAACCACACGATTGACATATTGCGGTTTATAGTAGGTTCCGCCGTTAGCAAATGCAGCATAGGCTGCAGCCATTTTCTCAGAACTAGCCCCGTATTGACGATCTGAAATCGTGGTGTTACTTGAGATGGCGTTGGCATAAACCATATCAGGATAGTTGATTCCTAAACCATTGAGGAATTGAAGGGAGTCTTCAAGACCGACAGCTTCCAAGGCCCGGACAGCCGGTACGTTCCGTGAGTCTTGGATAGCATATTGAAGCGTAATCGTTCCTAGATAACGGCGGTCATAGTCGTAAACCGGTGTGTTAGTGCCAGGGTAGTTATAAGGGGTATCGTAAACGTAAGTTCCTGTTGAATCATAGATACCATTTTCGATTGCAGGTGCATAATCAGTGATAGGCTTCATAGAGGAACCAAAGTCACGATTGGTTTCAACCGCTTGGTTGGTTCCGAATGAAACGTTGTTGGATTGGTTTCGACCACCGAGTTGGGCAACAACGCGTCCATTTGTTACATCCACGATGGTTGATGCAACCTGCATTTCATCATCTGGATAGGCAACGTAATCATAGGTATTATAGATATTCCACAATTGCTGTTGAGCTTCAATATCAACGTTGGTGTAGACTTCCATACCAGTTGTTAACAAGTTTTTACCTGTTTCCGTTTCAACTTGTTCAATTACCTGTTTGAGGTAGTTATCCAAGTAAGCTGGGTAGCTTTCAGTCCTGCGGAGACTTTGAAGACCATCGGTAATTGGTGTGTTGATGGCTTGCTCATATTGTTCAGCGGAGACGTAATTCATGTCCTTCATCTCACGCAAGACCAAATTCCGACGTTCTAGGGCTGCTTCGGGATTGGTGTATGGATCGTATTGGTTAGGTGCCTGAGGCATTCCAGCCAAGAGAGCCAATTGTGGTAAACTCAAGTCACGGAGATCTTTTCCATAGTAACTTTGAGCGGCCGTCTTCATTCCGTAATTTCCGTTGGACATATAGACCTTGTTGATGTAGTAGGTTAGGATTTCCTGCTTGGTCACTTGTTGCTCCAGTTGCATAGCTAGCCAAGCCTCCCGTGCCTTCCGGCTCAAAGTCTGGTCAGATGCAGCGGTAGAGAAATAGGTCAGCTTGATTAATTGCTGTGTTAGGGTTGATCCTCCCTGCGTTCCACTGCTTGTCAAGTTATTGAGGGCTGCTCCCGCAATCCGAATGGCATCCAAGCCACGGTGGTCAAAGAAGCGATGGTCCTCAATGGATACGATGGCATTGACCAATTCGACTGGAATTTCTTCCGGCGAAGCATTCTCTCGTTTCTCCGAACCCAAATCTGCAATCAAGTTGTTTTGATTGTCATAGATTTTGGAGGAAGTTGTCGCAATCAATTGTTCCTCAGACAAGGTTGGGGATGTGATTGCAAAATAAAGGAAAACCGCTCCCCCCAAGGCAACCAATGCCAAGAAGAGCGATAGCATTCCGAGGACAAGAAACTTGCCTAGTCTCGGCCATGAAAAATTCTTCATTTAGACTTACCACCTATTAAATGTTCTTCGATGATTTCCAAATAGGGTACGCTAGGGAAGGCCCCCAAAGAAATCGAGTAGCCATGTTCCCGAATAAACTCTATAGGAAGAGACTTCCAATTATCTTGGAAGCTTCGTATGAGAGCTTCTGCCGGAAGCAGATAGGTCTCCTGCAATGTTGAAAAGTGGAGCAAAGCAAAGCAAATTCCCTCCTGTTCCAAGACCTGTCCCATATGCTCAATCTGGTGGGCGTGGAAATTTTTCAAAGGCATACCTGTTTTCTGCCGCGTTTCCTTGGCTTCAAAGTCGAGGTAATAGCCCCTATAAACTCCAGAGTAATCCGTAGTAGACGCTTGTCTAAAATAAGCCTCTACAATTTTAGCGCGGCTTCGCTGGGGATAGTCCACCCGGACAATTTGCACTGGCGTCGGTTTTTTATGAATCACAGCTAGCCCTTTTGTGAGATAATAGGAATTGGTTTCATTAAGCATGTTTTCGAAAGACATTCCCCGGTTGGCAAAATTGGTCCTCTTCTTTTGGGACCGAGGCAGGCCTGAACGGGTCTGTCTTGCAAGTTTGGACGGATACTGAACCATAAGCCTCCTTTTGCAACATTACACCCAACCATTATACCACACTTTAGAAAGAGGAACTGTTTTAAAATGGCGACATTATTAGCAGCAGGTTACACCAGTTTTGAACTGGGCATTTTTGGTACCAAAGATGCACGTCTTCCAATCCTTAAAAGTCTTCTTAAGCGCACCTATCGTCGCTACCTTGAAGAAGGCATTGATTATATTGTTTTTCGTGGTCAACTTGGTTTCGATGCCTGGTCACTTGATGTTTTGGAAGAACTTCGAGCTGAAGGTTACGATTTTCAGATGGCTTGTGTTTTTCTTTTTCAAGATCAAGGAAAAAATTGGAACGAAGCCAATCAAGCAGTCTTAGAGCGTTTTAAAGGTCTAGATTATGTTGCCGCGGCATATGAAACCTATGAAAATCCGGGACAGCTCAAGGCTTACCAAGAACTTCTGCTAAGGCATGCCCGAGAAGTTTTACTATTATATGATGAGGAAAATCCAACTAACCTCAACTATTTGAGGATTGCAACCCAAGAAAAAGGAATCCCCTTACAATTGCTGGGTTTTTCCGAATTAAACGAAGAAGCGGAAAATTTTTCAAAAGATAATGGCTAGCCCTTGCTAAACTTACAAAATATTTTATATAATTAGACTTATAAATCAGAACGGAGAGAGAGATGGCCAGTATTCAGTTTACCTCGAAAGATATTTTTGACAAAGATTTTAAGACAGCCGTAAGGGGCTATAATAAAGAAGAAGTTGATGAGTTTCTAGATGATGTCATCAAAGATTATGAAACCTATGCAGCTCTGGTTAAAGAATTGCAACAAGAAATCCAAGAATTAAAGAAAAAAGTTGCTAAACCAAGCCCCCAGGAGCCAGTACAACCACGGGTACAGGCACAAGCACCTGTACAACCGACTTATACTCAGACAGCTCTTCCCAAGGAACAGGCGGTTTCAGTTTCCAATTATGATATTTTACGCCGTTTGAACCGTCTTGAGAAAGAGGTCTTTGGCAAACAGATTGTCGAAAAAGGTTTGTAATCAAGAACGTGTAATTTTTGGATAATCGCATACTTGCTTGTCAAGTATGAGGAAAGTCCATGCTAGCACCAGCTGTGATGCTGGTAGTGTTTGTGCTAGGCGAAGACATAAGCCTAGGGACGAGAAATCGTTACGGCGGTCGAAAAAGCTAAGTCCACGGATAAGCTTTACTAGACCTGAAAGTGCCACAGTGACGGAGTTTTCCTGGAAACGGGAAAAGTGGAACGCGGTAAACCCCTCAAGCTAGCAACCCAAATTTTGGTCGGGGCATGGGATGCCTGGAATCCGAACGGAGCATCCTGACCGGGATACCGGTAGACAGATGATTATCGAAGGAAATAAGACCTAGTTATTTCCGGAACAGAACATGGCTTATAGAAAATTACACATAGGTAGCTAGCGTATGCTAGCTTTTGTTTTATAGAGGAAAAGTATGAAAAAAGAATTTCAAATAGTGGCAACGGCTGCAGCGGGTCTGGAAGCCTTGGTGGGGCGTGAGCTACGAGATATGGGAATTGACTGTCAGGTTGAAAATGGCAAGGTTCGATTTCAAGGCGGCCAGGAGATATTTATGCGCACCAATCTTTGGCTACGTACTGCTGATCGGATTAAATTAGTCTTGGGACAGTTTCCAGCCAAGACTTTTGAGGACCTTTATCAAGGTGTCTTTGCCATCGATTGGCAAGACTATCTTCCGCTTGGTGTTCAATTTCCTGTTTCTAAGGCTCGTTGTGTTCGATCCAAGTTACATAATGAACCTAGTGTGCAGGCGATTACTAAAAAGGCGATTGTTCGAAAAATGCAGAAAGTTTATGCGCGCCCAGAAGGTGTTCCCGTGCCTGAAACAGGCCCTGTATTCTCTATTGAAGTAGCCATTCTTAAGGATCAAGTTACGGTTCTGCTAGATACTAGTGGCGACAGTCTCTTTAAACGTGGTTACCGTACCGAGAAGGGAGGGGCGCCCCTCAAGGAAAATATGGCCGCTGCCTTAGTTAATCTTTCGAATTGGTTCCCAGATAAACCTTTAGTCGACCCCACCTGTGGGTCTGGAACCATTGTGATCGAGGCTGCAATGAAGGCACTCAACCAGGCTCCTGGTTTGCAGCGGTCTTTTGCCTTCGAGGCATGGCCTTGGGTTGATCAAGCTCTTTGGAAAATGGTAAAAGAAGAGGCTAAAGCAGCCAAGAAGACGAATCTGGATCTAAGAATTATGGCCTCCGATCTTGACGGGAAGATGGTGAGCTTGGCCCAGGAAAATGCGAAACGAGCCGGTGTGGCTTCAAGTATTTCCTTTAAGCAAATGCGGTTACAAGACTTTCGGACAGATCTTATTAATGGCGTCATTATTGCCAATCCCCCTTACGGGGAACGCTTGATGGATGATGAAGGCGTGACCCGCTTGTATCAGGAAATGGGAGAAACGTTTGCTCCCCTGAAAACTTGGAGTAAGTTCATTCTGACTAGTGACAGTCAATTTGAGGAGAAATTTGGCAGTGTGGCGGATAAGAAGAGAAAATTGTATAATGGAACTCTAAGAGTAGATTATTATCAATATTACGGAGAGCGCGTGAGACGTTCGGAGAGTGAATCTTAATTAGAAGGAGAATCATATGTCGAAACAAGATGGAATTCCGCCGCAATCGGAACATGATGGCATCTTGGACCTAGAACAGGCGCAAGATCTAACCGTCGCAGAAGCGGTCCGCAAGAATGAAGAAAGTAAAGCGGGGATTGTGGCCGGGGATAATGCCTTGGACAAGTATATCAAGCAGCATAAAGATGAAATCCAGCAAGCTAAATTTGATACCCAGACCATTGACTTGTCCGAAGCAACTAGGAGAGTTTCGGAGAACCTAAGCTCTGAGACCAGCATTCAAGTGGCTTCCACTTTTAACAGTGAAGCAATTTCTGAAGTTGCGGATAAGGTTGATGATTTGGGACAAACAACTGTTTTTGACTCGATCCCGGTGGAATCAGTAGCATCTTCTACGGGGCCGGAGGAAGAAACCAGTGAGGTGGATGTGACATTTGCGGCTAGTCCTGCAGCAGTTTCTTCGGTTCATTCAACGGTTTCAGCAACCGAGGAGTTTGCTGCTGAGGGGGCACGGCATGTGGCCAACCTTCCTTTTTATAAGAAAAAATCCTTTGTATACTCAGCGGCTGCTGCTTTAGCGATTCTTGTTTTAGGTGGGACTAGCTATGCCTTGTTGCAACAATCGCAACAGTCTTACCAACAAACCACTTCATCTAGTTCCTCAAGTCGCTCATCTAGTTCGAGTTCGAGCCAGGATGAAAAGACAGTGGAAGAAAATTTGAAGGCCTTCAATGATTTGTTGGATACCTTTTATACTTCGTCAGAGAAGACAGCATTGAAGAATGCTGCCTTTGGAGATTTACCAAAACTACAAGAAGCTCTGAATAAGCTAAGAAATACCAAAGAGTATGATAAGGCTAAGGAGACTTATGACAAATTGTCCAAGGAAATCTCTGCTATTCAAGACCTCAATGCGCAGTTTGAGTCACCAGTTTTAGTTGATGGTGAAATTCAGGCAGATGCTAGACCCAAAGCTAATGCATCTTTTGGTGATATCGATAGTGGCAACGAGAGCTTAAACGCCTTAATTAAACAAGGCTTAGAGAAAGGACGGCAAGAGGCTGTGGCAGCGCCAGCACCACAAACGGCTAACGCTGCTTCCAACGCCGGATCTGCAACGACAGAGGCACAAGCACAAACACCGGCTCCGACTGAGACTGCGCCTGTGGCACCCGTGCAAGCGACAGCTCCAGTAAATCCAGCACCTGCGACCACAACGATCTCTCCAGGTGGACAAGCCTATCCAGCAATGGTGGTTACGCCTGAAGCAGCAACAGCAGTTGTTCCAGCTGGTGGCGGCTACATCAACTGGGGTATTCCAATCCAACGTCAGTTGAGTCGCGTACCATATGATCCTGCAAAATTGGTGGACTCTGAAAATCAAGCTTGGTTCTTTACTCCGGGTGTACTGGAACGGATTTTGGATGATGCCCGTCGCAACGGCTACATTGTAGGCAACCAGTACATCCTGGAGCGGGTGAATATCATTAATGGGAACGCCTACTTCAACCTCTTTAAACCTGACGGAACCTATCTCTTCAGTATTAATGCTAAAACTGGTTATTACGTAGGGAACGCACCTGGTGGAGCGGATGCTCTTGATTATTAACATGTAGAAATAGGACTGGAAACATCATCCAGTCTTATTTTTTTGAAAGTGGTGTGATGAGAGGATTGGAGGAAATCTATAAAGTGATGTACTCTTTTAGTTTATCTTTTATTACTGTGTTAGCTCGTCTTGCCGTACTTCAGTACTGTCTACGACTCGCTGCCTTGTACTAAAAGTAAACTAAAAGACTATACTCATTAAATTTCAAAATCTGACGTTGTCAAGACTCTTCGGTGAACTTCAGTTCAACCATCATCGGTTTTCCTAGTCAGTTTTTTGAAATTTTTCGAGTATTCCGATTTTGAAGTTTGTCCAGTATGAAAAATATTAAAAAATTCTTTTTAAAAAAATGAGGTTTGTGTTTTTAAATCCTTACAGCCTCCTCGTAATATAAGTTTAGCGGATTATTAAAACCCGGTTTGAACATTAATTATTGAATGTTTCCCAGAACAATAGAGCTATGGAATGGACTCATGGTTGTTTCTTACACTCTTTGTTACTCAGTCTTCATTATTAAGTCTGTTACCCAGCCCTTCATTTTACCTCCAACCCACTTGTAAAAATAACAACAGTACAGACAGCAAAGGTCTAGGGAGTTGCAAAGAGTCTCTGCAAGCTTTTTTGATTTTCTGAGTGACTATCTGAAGTTTATAGAGGTATCCTAGGTCCCTATTCCTATCGTAAGATCCTCCTAGAACTTAGCTTGTGATTCTTTGAATGTTTCACCTTTGAAGCTAACGTTGAATTCTTTTTCAAGTAAGAGGCTGTATAGCGATATTTTTTGGCTAAATCAAATTGATTGGTTTGCATTTATGGGACATTATATGTGGGATTTTTAGTATAAATGAACAATATAGAGATGATTTGTGATAAAATAGTAAAGAATGTTATAGAGCATTCAATTTGAAATAATGAGGTGAAAACATGGTAACAATTGGATTGTTTGTTTTTGCCGTCATCATTGGTTTAGGAGCAGGAAGTGCCCTTGGTCTCAAAGCGACGGCCAAGAAGCAGGAGGAAGCTGCGTTGGCACTCTTAAATGCTGAACAAGAAGCGACAACTGTTCGTGGTCAGGCTGAGCGGGAAGCTAAATCCTTAATGAAGGAGGCGACGCGTGAGGTTAAGGCCCTTAAAAAGGAAGTTTTGCTAGAAGCAAAAGAAGAAGCTCGGAAGTACCGAGAAGATGTAGCAGCTGAATTCAAAACAGAACGTCAAGAGCTCAAGGAAACGGAAAATCGTTTGACTCTGAGAGCCGGTAGCTTAGATCGTAAAGATGAAAAGTTGGCTCGTAAGGAAGAGCTTTTGGATCAAAAAGAGCAGTCTCTTGGAGAACAGTCTAAACAAATTGATGCACGTCAGGAACGTGTCGCAGCCCTTGAAGATCAAGGGAGAGCAGAACTCGAACGTATTGCAAGTTTGACCCCAGATCAGGCCAAGACACAGATTTTAGAAGAGGTTGAGGTCAAACTCACTTCTGAGATTGCCAATCGGGTTCGGGAGGCAGAATGGGAAATCAAGGAGCGTTCCAATAAGGTCGCAAAAGACATCCTTTCACAGGCCATGCAACGCATGGCGGGAGAATTTGTTTCAGAACAAACGAACGCCATCGTTCACTTGCCTGACGACAATATGAAAGGTCGTATTATCGGTCGAGAAGGTCGTAATATTCGAACCTTTGAGAGTTTAACTGGGATTGACGTCCTCATTGATGACACTCCAGAAGTGGTTGTGTTGTCTGGATTTGACCCAATTCGTAGAGAAATCGCCCGGATGACCTTGGAGGCTTTGATCAAGGATGGTCGGATTCACCCAGCTAGAATCGAGGAGTTGGTGGAGAAAAACCGACTTGAGATGGACCAACGTATTCGTGAATACGGGGAAAATGCAGCTTATGAAATTGGGGCACCCAATCTGCACCCGGATCTTATGAAAATGATGGGCCGCTTGCAATTCCGGACTTCTTACGGACAGAATGTTCTACGACATTCCATTGAAGTGGCCAAACTTTCGGGTATTATTGCCAGTGAGTTAGGTGAAAATCCAGTATTGGCTCGCCGGGCTGGATTCCTTCACGATTTAGGGAAAGCGATAGATCGTGAAGTAGAGGGAAGTCACGTTGAGATTGGAACGGAATTGGCTCGTAAGTATAAAGAACACCCTGTGGTCATTAATACCATCGCAAGCCATCATGGTGATGTCGAACCAACTTCTGTAATTGCAGTTATTGTCGCTGCTGCAGATGCTCTCAGTGCAGCCCGCCCAGGTGCACGCAGTGAATCCTTGGAAAATTATATCCAACGCTTACGTGATCTTGAGGATATCGCTACCGAATTTGAAGGTGTTCAATCCAGCTTCGCACTTCAAGCGGGACGGGAAATTCGCATTATGGTCAACCCAAGCAAACTAAAAGATGACCAGATGACCCTCTTGGCTCACAATATTCGTGAAAAAATTGAAAACAACTTAGATTATCCTGGAAACATCAAGGTCACTGTTATTCGCGAAACTCGAGCCATTGAATTTGCTAAATAATTGAGAAGTCCTTTCTTTGGTTCAAACCAAGAGGGGCTTTTCATTTAGATACAAGAAAATTGGTTGAAAATGGTAGTCATTTTTGATAGACTAGACTTTAAAGATATTGAAGGAGAACTCATGGCTGATCGCGGCTTATTAATAGTATTTTCAGGTCCCTCCGGTGTTGGGAAAGGGACTGTTAGACGAGAAATTTTCGAAAGTTCTGATAACCAATTTCAGTACTCAGTCTCCATGACCACCAGAGCTCAGCGTCCTGGAGAAGTCGATGGTGTGGATTATTTCTTTAGGACTCGCGAAGAGTTCGAAGAACTCATTCGCCAAGGTCAAATGTTGGAGTATGCTGAATACGTTGGCAATTATTATGGCACACCTTTGAACTATGTCAATGAAACCCTGGATAAAGGGATAGATGTTTTTTTGGAAATAGAAGTTCAAGGAGCGTTGCAAGTTAAGCAGAAGGTTCCAGATGCGGTCTTTATCTTTTTGACTCCGCCGGACTTAGATGAACTTCAGGGCCGGTTGGTTGGTCGTGGGACCGATTCTGCGGATGTCATTGCCCAACGTATCGAAAAGGCGAAAGAAGAGATTGCCTTGATGCGGGAATATGACTATGCCATCGTTAATGATGAAGTATCCCTTGCGGCAGAGCGTGTGAAGCGTGTCATCGAAGCGGAACATTTTCGCGTTGATCGCGTTATCGGCCATTACCAAGACATGGTGCGCAATACTGCGACCGTTCGTTAGTTTTTATAGAAAAATAGGTATTCCATTATGATGTTAAAACCCTCTATTGACACCTTGCTAGATCAAGTACCCTCCAAGTATTCCCTTGTTATTCTTGAAGCCAAGCGGGCTCACGAGTTAGAAGCGGGTGCGGAAGCGACTCAAGATTTCAAATCTGTGAAGTCAACGCTTCGTGCTTTGGAAGAAATCGAGGCTGGTACGGTGGTGATTCACCCTGATCCGGAAGCTAAGCGTGAATTGGTTCGCTTGAAGGCTGAGCTAGAGCGCAAGCGTCAGGAAGAAGAAGAGAAGAAAATTAAAGAACAAATTGCCAAAGAAAAAGAAGAAGGTGGAAAAATCTAAGCAAGGCAGCTTCTTAGACGTCCACAAAATGGAGGGAGTCAAAGGGGACACGTGTAAAAGAGGTCCCAGAGACTCCCTTTTTGAGCCTTTAAGGAGGTAAAGATGCTGGCAGAGATTATTGTAGATGTGCCGACGGGGCAAACCGATCGTCCCTTTACTTATAGAGTTCCAGATAAATGGCAGGAGGATATCCAAGTCGGGGTTCGTGTACATGTGCCTTTTGGCAATGGGAATCGCTTGATTCAGGGGGTAGTTATAGGCCTTAAGGGAGAGGAGAAAGAAGGTTTAGAACTCAAAGAGATCGTCGAAGTTCTGGATGAGATCCCCATTCTGAACCAGGAGCAGTTGTGGTTGGTGGAGCAACTACGTCACCAAGTATTTTCATTTAAAATCCAACTGCTCAAAATGATGATGCCCAGCCTGTTGCAATCTCAGTATGATAAATTGTACCTCCCCACTGATCGATTAGACCTGGCGGATGCCACTACCTTTTTTCCAAGCGGAGGAGGGCGGCGTGCTTCTAAGCTGAGCCCTGAGGAGTTAGTCCAGGTACAAAAATGGGTAGCCAAGGGACAAGTTGAAGTGAAATATCTTGCTGAGGATCAGGCGACTCTCAAGTATGAGAAGTGGTACCGGCCCAACCCTCAAGTCTTGTCAAAGCTTGAGATACGCAAACAAGCCGTTAAACGGCTAGAGGCGCGTGAGTTCCTTTTGCAACATCCAAATGAAGGTCGATTGACGGAACTGAATAAATTGTTCACCAGTCCAGTGACCAAGTACTTAACGGACGAAGGTGCTTTAGAAGTTTTTGAGAAAAGTGTCTCGCGGTCTGCCAGTTTTTTTGAAGGGATTAAGCCCACTCAGGCCCCCAGGTTGAATGATCAACAAGCTCAGGCTAAAAAGAAAATTCTGGCTCATGTTGGGGAAGAAAAGACCCAACCCGTTTTGCTAGAAGGGATTACGGGAAGCGGGAAGACTGAGGTTTATCTGCAGGTTATTGAGGAGGTCTTAAAAGCCGGGAAAAATGCGATTGTCTTGGTACCAGAAATTTCTCTGACCCCCCAAATGACAAAGGGCTTTATTGGCCGCTTTGGTCAAGAGGTAGCCATTTTGCATTCGGGGCTTTCAGCTGGAGAAAAGTATGATGAGTGGTGGAAAATCGCCCATGGTCAGGCTCGCGTTGTGATTGGGGCTCGATCAGCAATCTTTGCTCCCTTAACCAATATTGGTATTATCATTATTGATGAGGAACATGAGTCGAGTTATAAGCAGGACACGAATCCACGCTATCATGCAAGAGATGTGGCATTGTTGCGGGCCCAGTATCATCAGGCTGCCTTGGTTTTGGGGTCGGCAACACCGAGTCTAGAATCGCGAGCAAGAGCCTGGCGTGGTGTCTATGATTTTGTTGAATTGACGCAGAGAGCCAACCCCAAAGCGTTGATTCCACAAGTCGAAGTCATAGATTTACGGGATTACCAGACCAGTAAGGAAGACCGCAATATTAGCCCCCCTCTTTTAGAAGCCTTGGAGGAAACTTTGGCGCGGGGAGAGCAAGCTGTCTTGATGCTGAATCGGCGTGGTTTTTCTAGTTTTATGATGTGTCGGGTTTGTGGTGAAGTTGATACCTGCCCTAATTGTGATATTTCCCTAACCTTACATATGTCTACCCGAACCATGAATTGTCACTACTGTGATTTTCGAAAAGGAATTCCCCAGACCTGTCCGAACTGCAAGAGTCGAGATATCCACTACTATGGAACTGGGACTGAAAGAGCGCAAGAGGAGCTAAATGAGCTTCTCCCTCAGGCTCGAGTTCTCCGTATGGATGTGGATACAACCCGAAAAAAAGGTAGCCACGAGAAACTATTGGGACAATTTGGTCGTGGGGAAGCAGATATCCTTTTAGGGACACAAATGATTGCCAAGGGATTGGATTTTCCAAATGTGACTTTGGTGGGTGTGCTCAATGCGGATACGGGGATTCACCTTCCTGATTTCAGGGCTGCTGAGCGGACTTTCCAGCTCTTGACGCAGGTGGCAGGTCGGGCAGGTCGGGCCAATAAGCCTGGTCGGGTTTATTTGCAGACCTACAATCCAGAACACTATGCGATTGGCTTTGCTTCCCGACAGGATTACGAAGGCTTTTATCAAGAGGAAATGCGTATTCGTCGATTAGCAGGCTACCCTCCCTATTATTTCACAGTGGCTTTGCATTTTTCCCACAGGGAGGCACGGGTCGTAGAGGAGATTGCCTATCGCACTCTTGGTCTCATTCGGCAGTACTTGTCTGCTGAAGTAGTGGTTCTTGGACCTACTCCATCGACCATTAGTCGGACCCACAATCTATACCACTATCAAATATTGATTAAATACAGGAAAGAAGCTGGTTTAGAAACGGCGCTTAACCGCGTTTTGGATTTGAGCCAGACTAAAGAATTTCAACAGGTTCGACTGACGATTGACCACGAACCCCAGTAAGGAAAGAAGAGGATTGATTCATGAATATCATTTTTATGGGAACCCCTGCCTTTGCGGCCACGGTTTTGGAAGGTTTGTTAGCAGATGAACGGTTTCAGGTTGTTGCGGTTGTTACGCAGCCAGATCGGTTAGTTGGTCGCAAGAAACTGCTGCGGACGACTCCAGTTAAGGAAGTGGCTTTAGCTCATGACATACCTGTATTTCAGCCAGAAAAGCTATCCGGAAGTCCAGAAATGGAAGTTTTGATGCAGCTGGATGCGGATGGGATTGTCACAGCAGCTTTTGGCCAGTTTTTACCAACAAAGCTTTTAGCTGCCTTTGACTTTGCAGTGAACGTGCACGCTTCCCTTCTGCCCAAGTATCGGGGTGGAGCACCCATCCACTATGCTTTGATTAATGGGGATAAAGAAGCTGGCGTGACCTTGATGGAGATGGTCAAAGAGATGGACGCTGGAGATATGATTGCGCAGGCTTCGCTTGAAATTGAGAAAGAAGACAATGTGGGAACCCTCTTTGAAAAATTAGCTATTTTGGGTCGTGACCTTTTGTTGGAAAAATTAGAGACCTATGCTAAAGGAGAAATTCAACCAGAGCCCCAGGATCCTAATTTAGTAACCTTCGCTCCTAATATCAAACCGGAGGAAGAGCAGTTGGATTGGAGTAAGCCTGCGGTGGCCTTGGTTAATCAAGTCCGAGGCATGTATCCTTGGCCAGTAGCCCATACCTTCTGGCAGGGGGAACGCTTAAAAATTCAAGAAACTCAGCTCGTTGATGGGCATGGGCCTGCGGGGCAGGTCATTTTCCGCGATAAGAAATCCTTGCATGTGGGGACTGGAAGTGGTGCCGTAGCCATTCTTCGTCTACAACCCTTTGGTAAGGCGGCTATGCCTATTCAGGATTTCCTTAATGGCGTTGGACGGGAAGTAAAGGTAGGAGATCGCTTTGAGTAAACAAATAACGGCAAGGGGGCTTGCCCTTGAAATTCTTGAAGCAGTTCTAGAACAAGGAGCCTACGCCAACCTAGCTTTGAACAAGGCGTTGAACCAGTGTCACCTTTCTAACACAGATAAGGCCCTGGTGACTGAATTGGTTTATGGCACCTTGACTCGCAAAATTACTTTGGAGTGGTATTTATCCTCTTTTATCCCAGACCGTGATCAGTTAGATTCCCCAGTTTATCCCGTCTTGCTCCTGACCCTTTATCAAATGCTCTATTTGAAAAAAATTCCAAATCGGGCAGCCATCCACCAAGCAGTTGACTTGGTCAAAAAACGCCTGCACTCTGCAGCTGGCGGCTATGTTAATGCAGTTCTGCGTAAAATTCAGGACCAAGGTGTACCTGATCCAGCTAGCATCAAGCGCCTTAATAAGCGCCTATCGGTGACCTATTCGCTACCTGTCTGGTTGGTTCGCGATCTTATTACTGAATACGGACAGGAACGTGCTGAAGCTATTATGGCCAGTCTTCTCTGGCGAAATCGAGCTAGCATTCGGATTCAGAACTTGGCGGAAAAAGCAAGCTTGCGTGACCAATTGGATGCTAGGGACTCTGAGATTTCACCTTGCGGTTTGGTCAAAGACCATGGTCCGTTCGCTGCCAGCCAGGCTTTTAAAGAAGGACTCGTGACTATTCAAGATGAGTCCAGCCAGCTGGTGGCTCCCACTTTGAACTTAGAAGGTTGGGAACGCGTTTTGGATGCCTGTAGTGCACCTGGTGGGAAAACCACCCATATAGCTTCTTATTTGGATAAGGGGCAGGTGGTAGCATTGGACTTATATGACCACAAGTTGGCTCTGATTGAGGAAACTGCTCACCGCCTGGGTTTGACAGATCGAATTAAAACCCAACGCTTGGATGCGCGTGCTGTTCACAAGGTTTTTCCACCTAGGTACTTTGATAAGATTCTGGTCGATGCTCCTTGTTCAGGAATTGGACTCCTGCGTCGTAAACCCGACATTCGATATCGTAAAAATCAGGAGGACTTGAACCAACTCCAAGCGGTTCAGTTGGAGATATTGGATAGTGTTTGTCAAACCTTGCAAGAAGGTGGTATAATAACGTATAGTACTTGTACAATTTTTGCAAAAGAAAATCAAGAAGTGATCCAAAAGTTTTTAGAAGGACATCCTGACTTTGAACAGGTTCCGCTCATTCATCCTAAGACAGAGATGATGGTAGATGGCTGTCTTCTAATCACACCTGAGTTATTCGGGACGGATGGATTTTTTATCAGCCAACTAAGAAAGAAATCCTGATTGAAGGAGGAAATAAGAAGACATGGAGATTGCATTGTTGACAGATGTGGGACAAAGACGTTCCAATAATCAAGATTTTGTCAATCAATTTCGTAACCACGCGGGTAATCCTCTGATTGTGTTAGCCGATGGAATGGGAGGTCACCGAGCTGGCAACATTGCTAGTGAGATGGCGGTGACTGACCTGGGAGCTGCTTGGGTCAATACCGATATCAATTCAATTGATACCATGCGTGCCTGGTTTGAAACCCAATTGGAAATCGAAAATCAAAAAATCCATGCCATGGGACAAGAAGAAGAATTTCGTGGAATGGGTACAACCTTGGATGCTGTTGCTATCATTGGCAACCAGGCTGTTTTTGCACATGTCGGAGATTCAAGGGTTAGTATCTGGGATCAACAGGAATATATCCAGTTGACCAGTGATCATTCTTTGGTTAATGAGCTCTTGAAAGCGGGGCAAATTACAGAAGAAGAAGCTATGAATCACCCTCAAAAAAATATTATTACCCAGTCTATTGGACAACAAGATCCAGTTAAGCCAGATATTGGCTTAGCTGTGCTTCAGGAAGGGGATTACCTAATTATTAATAGTGATGGGCTTACCAATATGGTGACCAATCAGCAAATTAAGGAAATTCTGGCTAGCGAATTATCGCTTCATGAAAAAGCTGAAACCTTGGTTCAAATGGCCAATGATGCAGGTGGTCTGGATAACATCTCGGTTGCGCTTGTTCGTTATCAGCAGGAGGACCAGCTATGATCCAAATCGGTAAAATTTTTGCTGGTCGTTACAAAATCCTGGAGCAGATCGGACGTGGAGGAATGGCAGATGTCTACCTTGCTAAGGATTTGATTTTGGATGGGGAGGAAGTAGCTGTTAAGGTTCTACGGACAAACTATCAGACAGACCCGGTAGCAGTAGCTCGATTCCAACGTGAGGCTAGAGCTATGGCCGAATTGGACCATCCCAATATCGTTCGTATTACAGATCTTGGGGAAGAAGAAGGTCAGCAGTATCTGGCTATGGAATATGTGTCTGGCCTGGATTTAAAACGTTACTTAAAGGAAAAAGCTCCTCTTAGTAATGAAGAAGCTGTCCGTATCATGGGGGAAATTCTTCTGGCTATGCGTCTAGCCCATATGCGAGGGATTGTCCATCGTGATTTGAAGCCGCAAAATATTCTCTTGACCAAGGGTGGGACTGTTAAGGTCACAGACTTTGGGATAGCGGTAGCCTTTGCGGAAACCAGCTTGACGCAAACCAATTCAATGCTAGGAAGCGTGCATTACCTTTCGCCTGAACAAGCGCGGGGTTCCAAGGCAACTGTCCAATCGGATATTTATGCGATGGGAATTATTTTCTATGAAATGTTGACGGGGCATATTCCCTATGACGGGGATAGTGCAGTTACGATTGCCCTACAGCATTTTCAAAAACCCCTCCCTTCTATTCGGGAAGAGAATCCTCGGGTAGTGAATCCCGTGGAAAATGTTGTCATAAAGGCCACTGCTAAGAAACTGGAAGACCGATATAAGACGGTTGCGGATATGTACTTGGATCTTTCCACCAGTCTTTCTTACGAGCGCCGCAATGAGCCAATCCTACAATTTTCCGAAAAAGAATCAGAAGTTAAAACACTTCCCAAATCTACTCCCAGTCCAAAGGTGACTCCAGCACCAGCCCGTCCAGTAGAACTTCCTGCCAAAAAGGAAGAGGGTGACTCTAAAGCAGAAGAGCCAGCTACTCCAAAGAAAAAGCCAGTCAACAAGAAGAAATCTGGGGCTACCGCCAAAATGAAACACGGTCGTCGGCGTATTCGTATGCGTTACAAGGTGGTTTTTGGAGCCTTTGTATTGGTAGTCTTAGCAGTCTTATCCCTGATCTTCCTTAGTCCGGCATCTGCAGTCATTCCTCAAGTTGAAAATCTACCCTTAGCCGATGCAAGGAGCCAGATTGAGGCTGCAGGACTTGTCGTTGGGAATGTTTCCGAAGAAGCTTCGACAGAAATAGAACCAGGAAATGTCATTCGGACCAATCCGAAATCTGGTACCCAAAGACGTGAAGGTTCGACGGTTGATTTAATTGTGTCGGCTGAGGGAACCCGCTTTAAGATGGAAAATCTGGTGGGAAGGACTCTTAGTGAAGCTGAGCATATCCTACGGGAGGAACATCAGGTGCCTGACCGCTTGATTCAGATTGAAGAAGTAGATGATACCTATGAAGAAGCTGGGACTGTCCTAGCTCAGACTCCTGAGGAAGGAACAGAATTTGATCCGACCGGACGAACGAAGATTGTATTGCAAGTAGCTCGCCAAGCGACCACGATTGAGATGCCTGATTTCACGGGGATGACTTATAGGGATGCGCGGGATATTCTCATTAACTTAGGAGTTCCAGCTAACCGAATCACACGGCGCGTGACGAATGATGTGACAGCTGCCCAGTCCGATATCATTGTTCGGCAAAATCCCTTGGTGGGAAATATTATAGATGTTAAGTCTGCAAATATTGAATTGACGGTTGCAGCGGTTGTTCAAAATCAATCCAGCTATTCATCTAATAGTTCCAGTTTTGATTCATCACCAACAGATGATAGCTTGATCGATACGGATACCAGCACGGAAACCTCAACCTCTAGTCGAAGTGATACATCCTCACAATCCAACATAGAGGAATAATATAGTCTTTGAGTTTGCTTTTAGTACAAGGCAGCGAGTCGCAGACAGTACTGAAGTACGGCAAGACGAGCTAACACAGTAATAAAAGATAAACTAAAAGAGTATACAAAATGAAGAAGGCTTGGGAACTAGACCAGGCCTTTTTTGGTTCTCCGTGGGTTGTTACTGTTCAGGAGGCTTCCCATTTGATACAATAAGAAGGTACAAGGAGCTTGTGATGAGAAAAATTCATTTTTTTGTATTGATCGAGTTAATTCTAGTAACACTCGCTCTCTTAACGATGTTTACAGATGATCTGACAAGGGGGATACTCTTTTTAGTACTCTGTCTCTTGTTGTATCACTATTATCGGGTGGACAGCCAGTCCAATCTACTCCTGGTGGCCTTGAGTTTGTTTCTCTTTCTAGCCTTTAGTCTCAACCCCTTTGGGATGGCAGCTATTATTTTTGGCTTAATTTATGGATTTACAGCCAGTATTCCTTACCTTTATCGGGAACATAAGCCTACAGTAGTTACTCATCTACCACAGGCTGGAACAAAGCAGCGTAATACTTGGATTGGAGATTTCTCTTATTTTTTAGCAGAAGATCAGGATTTTGAGGATTTGAATCTCTTTCGCTTTAGTGGTAATGATACTCTCTATCTAGACCAAGTGGTCATTGGTCCTGAAGCTAATCTTATCCTGATTCGCAAGGTCGTCGGTCACACCAAGATCTATGTCCCAATAGACCTTGCCGTTGAGTTATCTGTGAACACTTTGTATGGAGATGTTCACTTCTTCGATGAATCCTACTATTTGCGCAATGAACAGTTACAGATTCATAGCGAGGATTTGTATCAGGCCAATCGCTCTGTCAAGTTGGTTATTTCCAGCCTCTTGGGGAACGTGGAGGTGATTCGCCGATGAGAAAGGGTGTTTATCTCTTTATTTTTGTGGCAACCTTTGGACTCCTCTTTTTTTTAACGACAAAATTTTTACAATTACTAGACTATAATTGGGTTGATCTCTGGTTAAGAGATTGGATTGGACTCCAGATTTTGGCAATGTTGCTAGCTTTGTCGGTAGGAACAGTCGGTTTGGCCTTTTTGGCTCAGATATGGCGTGCCCAAACCATGCGCAATCGCCTGCATCCAGCCCTAGAACAAATTCGTAAAGGCCAAACCTACACGAGTTTGGATGACCCTATCTTAGACGCTGATCTCCAGCTACTAGGAGAGTCTATTCAAAGTTTGCAGGAAAATCGTCAGGAGCAGGAGAACCAGGAGTTGGTTGAGAAGGCCCAGGTTATCACTGAAGAACGGCAACGAATTGCCCGTGATCTACATGATACGGTCAGCCAAGAGCTTTTTGCCGCAAGCATGATGGTCTCGGGTCTCCGGCAATCCAGTATCGATGCGGATGAAATGCGGGGACAGCTGCAAGGAGTGGAGGGTATCTTGAATACCGCCCAGAATGATTTACGGATCCTGTTACTTCACTTGCGTCCCAGGGAACTGGAGGGACGTGACCTAGTCACTGCTCTTAAAACGTTGCTTTCAGAAGTGGAGGAAAAGAGCTCAATTTCCACACGTCTAGAAGTTTCGGTTGGAAACTTGTCGTCTGAAATTGAAAACCATTGTTATCGGATTGTGCAAGAGTTTATCAGCAATACCTTGCGCCACGCTCAAGCAAAACATATTGAAGTCTATCTTAGACAGACACCGGGTCAGTTGCAGCTGAAAATGGTCGATGATGGGGTAGGGTTTCAAAAAAATCAAACCAAAGATTTCCATTATGGCTTGGCCAATATGGAAGAGAGGGTAGAAGATATGGCAGGTAGAATGACCCTCAGAACGGCTCCCTATCAGGGAGTCGCGATTGATATTCGCATACCAATTTTAAAGGGAGAACTCGATGAAAATTCTATTAGTGGATGATCATGAGATGGTCCGATTGGGCCTCAAAAGTTATCTTAACTTGCAGGTGGATACCTTGGTTATTGGTGAAGCCAATAATGGCAAGGAAGGCTTGGAATTGGCGCTGGAATTGCGACCAGATGTGATTGTCATGGACCTTTTGATGCCTGATGTCGATGGAATTCAAGCCACATTGAATATTTTGGAAGCTTGGCCGGAAGCTAAAATTTTAATTTTGACCTCTTATCTGGACAATGAAAAGATTTATCCTGTTTTAGAAGCTGGAGCCAAGGGGTATATTCTCAAGACTTCCTCGGCGGATGAAATCTTCAGTGCGATTCGGAAAGTTTCGCAAGGGGAGATGGCTATCCAGACTGAAGTTTCTCAAAAATTCGAACAACACCGCCTCAATCGTCCTTTGCACGAAGACTTAACCCCCCGGGAGCGGGATATCCTCGCCCTTTTGGCCAAAGGCTATGAAAATCAGCGGATTGCAGACGAACTTTTTATTTCATTAAAAACAGTTAAAACACATGTCTCAAATATCCTCTCAAAATTGGCAGTCAGTGATCGAACACAGGCAGTTATCTATGCCTTTCAACATCATTTGGTGCAATCAGATGAGGATTGGGGATAAGGAGTAAACATGAATACTAAAACAAAATATAAGGCAAAAAAAATAAAAATTGTTTTCTTTGATATTGACGATACCTTACGGGTGAAGGACACAGGCTTTATCCCAGCTTCGATTGAGCGTGTTTTTCGTGACTTAAAAAAAGCTGGAATTAAGGTGGGAATTGCGACTGGCCGTTCACCTCTTGGTGTTGTACCAGAATTGCGAGCTCTTAAACCTGATTATCTGGTAACGATAAACGGGGCTTATGTGGAAGATGCCAAGGGTGAGGTTGTTTTTAGCCAACCCATCCCAGAGGCACAGGTTCAAGCTTATAAAGATTGGGCTGCTAACCAAGAAGTGGCTTATGGGTTGGTTGGAAAAGATCAGGCTAGCCTCTCTAAACGTTCCCCACTCATAAATGAAGCCATTGACGTTGTCTATCCTGGACTTGAGATCGATCCGGACTTGGATCAAAAAGAAGCCATTTACCAAATGTGGACCTTCGAGGAAGGAGAACAGGATTTAGCCTTGCCAGAGGAATTAGCTAAAGATCTTCGTCTGGTTCGTTGGCACACTAATTCATGCGATGTTGTAATCAAGGATATGTCAAAAGCGGTTGGTGTCAAAAAAGTTCTGGAAAGTTTAAACCTCAAGCCGGAGAATCTTTTGGTCTTTGGTGATGGTCTAAATGATTTGGAGGTGTTTGATCTAGCTGGATTGGCAGTTGCCATGGGAGGAGCTCTTGATTCCGTTAAGGACAAGGCGGACTTTGTGACCAAGTTAGTGGAAGAGAATGGAATTGAACATGCTTTAGTGGAAATGGGGCTGATTCCTAAACTGTTAAACTTTCCACAATTGGATTTGGAGAAAGTCGAAGGACCTGTGGCTAGCATGGAGACCAACCAAGGGACTATGAAGATCAAACTTTTTCCTGATCGTGTACCTAAAACAGTTGCCAATTTCCTTGGTCTTGCCAAGGAAGGTTATTATGAAGGGGTAACGTTCCACCGCATCATTGAAGATTTTATGATTCAAGGCGGAGACCCTTCCGGAACTGGTATGGGTGGAGAATCCATTTATGGTGGTGAATTTGAAGATGAATTCCATGAAGAACTTTACAACCTCCGTGGTGCCTTATCTATGGCCAACGCTGGTCCCCATACCAATGGTAGTCAATTCTTCATTGTTCAGAACACAGGTGGAACCTACAATAAAAAAGAATTGGTTCGAGGGGGCTGGCCTGCACCGATTGCAGAATATTATGCAGAAACGGGTGGTACTCCTCATTTGGATCGTCGACATACAGTCTTTGGTCAGTTAATGGATCCCACTTCTTTTGAAGTTCTTGATAAGATTGCCCATGTTGAAGTAGACATGATGGATAAACCTTTAGAACCCGTGATCATTCTGAAAATTGAGGTGGAGGAATGAGAATTGGCGAAAAATACAAGGGTGTTGTTAGTGGTATTCAACCCTATGGAGCCTTTGTAGAGCTTGAGAATGGTACAACGGGTTTAATCCATATTTCCGAAATTCGGACTGGATTTATTGAGAATATCAGTGACATTTTGAAGGTAGGACAAAGTATTACTGTTCAAGTCGTAGATTATGACGAATACTCTGGTAAAGCTAGTTTATCTATGCGAACCTTGGAAGAGGAGAAACATCGCTTCCCTCGACGTCGACGTTTTACGAACGACCGCTATAAATCTGGTTTTCGTCCATTAGGAAAGAACCTTTCTAACTGGACCAAAGAAGCCTTGGATTATCTGAAAAATCATGAGGAATAGAAAAAGAACTTGCCTTCATTTCAAGGCAAGTTCTTTTTCTATTCCTGGTTCTCATATAGGGATTGGGGAATCTCAACTTCCCGCAAGCCGACTTCTTGGTAGTTTACTTTTCCTTGATAAAAATCAGTCAAAGTTGCTTGGACTGATTCCAGTCGTTCCTTATCTAGGTAGAGCAGAGTTTGAACCGTATCTGTGAACTGGGTATCGTATTCCTCCAATTCTTGATCCTTTAAGAAATTTCCATATTCTTGATACTGGGAGTAGGAGAGTTCCACCTGCAAGCCCATTTGCTCCTTACGTTGGACAATGCCTAATTCTTTTATCGCTAGAGCCACGCTAGAAGCGTAAGCCCTAATCAGCCCACCCGCCCCCAGTTTAATTCCGCCAAAGTAGCGAGTGACAACGACACAGACATTGGTAAGATTGTGATTTTCCAAAACTCCCAGCATAGGTACACCAGCTGTTCCGCTTGGTTCGCCATCATCACTGGAGCGTTTAATTTCGGATTTTTCTCCCACAATAAAGGCCGAGCAATTATGAGTCGCCTTGTAGTGTTCTTTTTTCACAGCTTGAATGAAGGCACGTGCCTCTTCTTCCGTCTCAACCCGCTTAGCCTGACAGAGGAAACGGGATTTTTTTATAGTTTGTTCGGCAGCGCCGTCTTGAGTAATTGTTCTAAATTCCATAATTCTATTGTAGTCAAAGTAAAAAAGAATGCAAGTTTTTTCGAATAAAGAAGTATGGAAGATGAAAAAAATTATTGGGGCAGACGTCTCCCTGCAAGGGAATGGCCAGAAAAACTGAAGTCTGTGGCTCTTACGATGCCAGGTATTGAAAAAATCAAGGGTCAATGGGTTTGCCAAAGGTGCCAAAGTCAGTTAAATGAAAAAAATCGTCTCCCGCAAGGGGCCCTCTATTGTCGTGAGTGTATCCAGATGGGGCGCGTGCGATCGGATGAACAGCTGTATTATCTGAAACAGCAGCCTTTTCCGACGACAGAGAGTTGTCGTTGGTTGGGCCAACTTAGCAGCGACCAGGAAAAGGTAGCTCGGATGCTGCGTGACTATAGTATGAAAGGGTGGTCTTGTCTGGTTCATGCTGTAACCGGTGCAGGGAAAACGGAAATGCTCTATCCTTTGCTGACTCATTACCTCAATCAAGGTGGAGTGGTGGGATTGGCAAGTCCTAGGATTGACGTTTGTCGGGAGCTCCATCATCGTTTACAAAGAGATTTTGAAGTGGCTTCTTGTTTTCTCTATGGTGAGGGAGAGCCCTATCGGAGAAGTCAACTCGTTGTGGCGACAGTTCAGCAGTTATTTCGCTTCTATCAAGCTTTTGACTTGCTGATTGTTGATGAAGTGGATGCTTTTCCTTTTGATGAAAACGACCAGTTGTATGCAGCTGTTGACCAAGCACGAAAGCCGAAGGCACCCTTACATTTTCTTACGGCCACGACAACGCCTAGGTTGGAAGAATGGATTCAAAGAGGAGACCTAAAACGCTTGGCCTTGGCTAAACGTTTTCACCAGAATCCCTTGGTTGTCCCTCAAGTACATTATTGGTCTGGTTATCAAGCTGGTGGTCGATTGCCTAGGAAGTTTCTCCATTCCTTTAAAGAACAACGTCGAAGTGACTTTCCGCTTTTGATATTTCTTCCTCTGATCCAATGGGGCAAAGCATTTTATCAAAAATTAAGTCAACTGCATCCCCATCTTCGAGCAGCCTTCGTCTCCTCTCAGACTCCCAATCGGAAAGAACTGGTCGAAGACTTTCGGACAGGGCGCGTGGAAGTTCTGATCACAACCACAATTTTAGAACGGGGGGTTACTTTTCCAAAGGTGGATGTGTTTGTTCTGGAAGCTGACCATCCTCTCTATACGAAAAGTAGCCTAGTGCAGATAGCAGGACGTGTTGGCCGTAGCCCAGAACGACCACTTGGCCTCGTATTTTTTTTCGCCCAAGAACAGACTCGCGCTATCAAGCAAGCTATTCAAGAAATCAAGCAGATGAATCAGGAGGCCGGATTTTGAACCGTTGTATCCTTTGTCAAAGCATCATTGTAAGTCCCCTATTATTCGCAGATTTATTTTTTATGGTAAAAAATGAAGAGTATCTATGCTCCACCTGCCGACTATCCTTTCGAAAAATAGATAAAAACTGCTGCCCGTCTTGTCAAAAGTCAGGTAGCTCAGAACTCTGTTCAGATTGTATGTTATGGCAAGAACGAGGACACCCGATCTGTCATACAGCCCTTTACCAATACGAGAAGAACATGGCCGACTATTTTGTTCGTTACAAGCTCTGGGGAGATTACCAGCTTCGTTTTGCTTTTTCAAAAGAAGTAAAAGAAAGCCTTAGAAAATGGAAGGGCTATACCGTGGTACCAATACCGGTATCAGACCACAGGTATCAAGAAAGGGGCTTCAATCAAGTTGAAGGATTTCTAGAAGCTGCAGGAATTACCTACTATCCACTATTGAAAAAGGCTGAGGTTGAGCATCAAATTGGAAAGGGGAGGAGAAAACGGTTAGAAATGGAGCAGGTATTTGAATTGAAGCAGTCTCTTAAGGTCTCTAAAGGAGTACTATTAGTGGATGATGTTTACACAACAGGAGCGACTCTGGCCCAGGCTAAGAAAATAATTTATGAAAACATAAGTCAAAATGTTTTCACATTTTCCATCGCAAGATGAGGAAAGGGCTTGCATTTTTGAAGTGAAAACGTTATACTATATATATAGAAAAGCTTCTAGCTTAGAAGGAAGGTATATATATGTTTAAATATAGTATCCGTGGCGAAAACATTGAAGTAACAGAAGCAATACGTAATTATGTTACTGCAAAACTTGAAAAGCTTTCCAAGTATTTTCAGGATGAACAAGAACTCGATGTACGGGTCAATTTAAAGGTATATCGTGAAAAAACTGCTAAGGTTGAGGTAACCATTCCACTTGGCTCCCTAACTCTTCGTGCAGAAGATATTTCCCAAGATTTATATGGCTCCGTTGACCTAGTGGTCGATAAAATTGATCGTCAAATCCGTAAAAACAAAACCAAGATTGAGAAAAAACATAGAGCCAAAGTTGCGACAGGTCAAATTTTCACCAATGAATTGATTGAGGCAGAAGAAAAAGATCCAGTCAAAATTGTTCGCTCTAAACAAATCGATCTTAAACCGATGAGTGTAGAAGAGGCTATTCTTCAAATGGACCTTCTTGGTCACGACTTCTTTATTTACAAAGATGCAGAAGATGACTCAACTAACGTTCTTTACAAACGTGAAGACGGTGGTTTTGGACTTCTCGAAGTTAAATAAACACCTTCATATCGAGGCTGGGAATTCACCCAGCCTTCATTTTTTTGAAAAAAATTACATTTCCCCCTTGCAAAGACCATCATCATGTTGTATACTAATAAAGTCCTGAAGGGAGAGTTCCTTAAACGGGACGCAATCAGTAAAATAGTTCGGCTCAAACGAACGAAAACAAAAAAACTTTAAAAAAGTTAAACAAAAGTGTTGACAAGTCGTTGAGGTTTTGATAAACTGATTAAGTTGTCTCGTGAGAGACATGACCTTTGAAAACTGAACAAGATGAATACCAATGTGTGGGTAGTAGGAATACTACCTGTCAATAATAAATTCGAAGCTAAATCAAAAGACTTCAAGGCAAACTGACGCAGGTAGAACTAAGGTTCACCAAGGAGGTTTAACAAAGAAGTCTGAAGATTTAACGCAGAACAAATCTGTCAGCGACAGAAAAATGAGCAACAGCTCAAACTTTTGATGAGAGTTTGATCCTGGCTCAGGATGAACGCTGGCGGCGTGCCTAATACATGCAAGTAGAACGCTGAAGGAAGTGCTTGCACTTCTGGACGAGTTGCGAACGGGTGAGTAACGC
>NZ_JADPMS010000013.1:0-42733 GCF_015686645.1 Streptococcus sp. NLN76
GAGATTTCCCATCAGCAATGAATAAGAGCCCTGAGAGATGATCAGGTAGATAGGTTAGGAGTGGAAGTTGTGTGAGCAATGTAGCGGACTAATACTAATAGCTCGAAGACTTATCCGAAGTCAAACTAAGTAACGGAAACGTTAAGAATGACGAACTCAGATGCGAGTTGAGGTTAAACTTGGGACTTTCTGATGATAGAGTCGAATACAGCCTCGCTTCTGTGGAAAAAAGATAAATCATCCTAGTGTCTAAAGACACTTCGTCTGATTTCCTATTTTTCCTTTGAAGCGCCAGCAAGCTGGACGGCTTTAATATCCTGTATAGATATTCAATTTTGAGTGTTCTTAACACTCTGTCTACTCTAGCTTGTAGAGTGACAATGTAATTTTATAAGATTTTTTCTTGGTGACAAGGAATCCAGTCGAGGTCAATCTAAGGATTACCGAGACGCAGATGACGCCGTCAACGAGGAAAAAGCTAGAAAATTTGTTAAGTGACGATAGCCTAGGAGATACACCTGTTCCCATGCCGAACACAGCAGTTAAGCCCTAGAACGCCTGAAGTAGTTGGGGGTTGCCCCCTGTGAGATATGGTAGTCGCTTAGCTTTTTCTTATCCGCCATAGCTCAGTTGGTAGTAGCGCATGACTGTTAATCATGATGTCGTAGGTTCGAGTCCTACTGGCGGAGTTCCTGACCTCTAGAGGTCTTTTTTTCTTGTTTTTAAGCTAAAATTCTTGGGTTTTCTTCTATTTCAAGTTATAATGAATTGAATTTTAAATTCAAATGATCGTTTAAAAGGAGAATGAAATCTTATGGCAAAAGATATTCGTGTTCTATTGTATTACAAGTATGTTCCAATTGAAAATGCGGAACAATTCACCAAAGACCATTTGGCATTCTGTAAATCCATTGGTCTCAAAGGGCGGATTTTGGTAGCAGATGAGGGGATTAATGGTACTGTATCTGGTGACTTTGAAACAACTCAGAAGTACATGGATTATGTTCACTCACTTCCAGGGATGGAGGATCTCTGGTTTAAAATTGACTTGGAAGAAGAACAAGCCTTTAAAAAGATGTTTGTTCGCTATAAGAAAGAAATTGTTCATCTTGGTCTAGAAGATAACGATTTTGATACAGATATTAACCCACTTGAAACAACAGGTGCTTATCTTTCACCAAAAGAATTTAAAGAAGCTCTTTTGGATGAAGATACAGTTGTACTCGATACACGGAATGATTATGAATATGATTTAGGCCACTTCCGTGGTGCGATTCGTCCTGATATTCGTAATTTCCGTGAATTGCCACAATGGGTACGGGATCACAAAGAGGAATTTATGGATAAGCGTGTCGTGGTTTACTGTACAGGTGGGGTTCGCTGTGAGAAGTTCTCAGGTTGGATGGTCCGTGAAGGATATAAAGATGTAGGCCAATTACACGGTGGAATTGCAACTTATGGTAAAGATCCAGAAGTTCAAGGAGAGCTCTGGGATGGAAAAATGTATGTGTTTGATGAGCGTATAGCGGTTGATATCAACCATGTGGATCCAGTGGTCGTTGGTAAAGATTGGTTTGATGGAACCCCATGCGAACGGTATGTAAACTGCGGAAATCCTTTCTGTAACCGTCGCATTTTAACTTCAGTGGAAAATGAAGATAAATATCTTCGAGGTTGTAGCCATGAGTGCCGCGTTCATCCTCGCAACCGTTATGTTTCTGAAAACGGATTAACTGAGGCCGAAGTTATTGAGCGTTTAGCAGCTATTGGAGAAATATTAGATCCTGTTATGGCTTAAAACTTGTTTTGAAATAAGTTCGAGTTTTTCTACTCGAACTTTTTCTTTTCTATTGTTTTTTGCTTTTTTATATTTTATAATAAGTGAGTTGAAAATATACAAAGTGAGGAATTATGAAAAAGAACATTAAGTGGATTGTTGGATCTCTAGTTGCGCTTGCCTCTGTTGCCTTTATTGCCGCTGTCTTTTTTGCTAGTACAAATTCAAATGCCAATCCATTTTCAGAAATGGTGAAGCAAATTACTGGTCAAAAGGCTGAAGAAAAGAAAGAGGAAGAGCCTAAGGAAGATGTCGTTAGACCGACAAACAAGAGCCAATCTGATAAGCAACGCGTTATGGAAGAAGATGTTGCTACCATGAATAGTTACGGTCTTTACTATGATTATGCCAACCTGTCGCTAGAAGATGTTGTAAAGGCATATATGGATGAGTATGGTATTGACTATTCACAAGTGGCATTCAGTTATAAAAATACAAAATCTAATGAAACATTTGCTTTTAATGATACGCAAGCTATGACAGCTGGCTCCACTTATAAATTGCCGCTTAATATGCTTGTTGTAGATGAAGTTGACAAGGGCAATCTCAGTTTGGAAGAGGAATTTGATATCACTAATACTCAGTATGAATACCAAGGAGAGCACGATAATTATGTAGCTGCTTTTGGAGGTGCGATGACGATTCCAGATATGCAGGTTTATTCATTAGTTTATTCTGAGAATACGCCGGCTTACGCGTTAGCAGATCGTTTAGGTGGTATGGACAAGGTTTACACCATGTATGACCGTTACGGGACATCCAAAGGTGAAATTAAAACGATTTCGACTGAAAACAAAACAACAACGGATTACTTTATTCAAGTACTTGATTATCTCTGGAAAAATCAGAAAAAGTACGCAGAAATATTACGGTTAACGGGTGAGTCCTTCCCTGGAGAATATTATAAGGGATTACTACCTGGTTTGAAGATTGATCAGAAACCGGGTTACGTCAATGAAGCTTTAAATGTTAATGCAGTGGTTTATGAGGAAACACCTTATCTTGTTGCCTTGTACACAGCAGGCTTGGGTGGAAGCACAGTCGCTTCAACCGAAGTGAATCCAGTAGGTCTTTACCAAGTTAGCCAATTAGCCTATGTTATTAATGAGTGGCACCGTGTGAATATGAATCCCTAAGGCTTTCAATTTTTTATTCGAAAAAAAGACAGAAAAAAATCCAATTTCTGTCTTTTTATTTTTTATAATGGCCGTTTTGCAGGGATCCCCGCTTTTCGTGGATATTTATTGGGTGTTTCTTTGCGTTTTTCTAAGATAGTCAAGGCACGAGGATCCCCGTTAGGAAGTTGATAGTTCTCTGTGCTGATAAGCTTGGTAAAGAGAATACTGGATGCATTCTTAGCTTCTTCGATTTCCTCAGCTGCATCACTAGCCTTGAGGGCTAGAAGTTGCCCGTTTAGTTTGAGGAAGGGTATAGTTAGTTCAAGGAGAATAGGCAAGCGGGCAACAGCTCGAGCTGTAACTCGGTTAAAGGTGGCTCGGTAATCTTTGTTCTGTCCGAGATCCTCTGCGCGTCCATGGATGAAGCGCACCTTATCCAATTCCAATTTTTCAGACAGTAGCTGAAGGTACTGGATGCGTTTGTTTAGAGAGTCGATAATTGTGACTTCGATTTCAGGCAAGAGAATCTTTATGGGGAGGCTTGGAAAACCTGCTCCCGCCCCGATATCTAGTAGTTGGAGTGATTGATTTGTGATGTGTCCAAGGAAGACTGGGGCCAAGGAATCATAGAAGTGCTTGAGATAGACTTCTTCCTTGTCCGTGATGGCTGTGAGATTTATTTTTTGATTCCATTCAACGAGTAGCTCATAGTAAGTTTCGAATTGCTGTTTTTGTTTTTGGCTTAGAGGAAAGCCCTGTTCTTCAAGTTTTTGATAGAATATTTCTGGTTTCATAAACCCTCCCTTTTCCCTTTATTCTAACACAATCTAAGCTAATTTTGATATACTAGTACTAGTTTTACGAAAGGAAGGATGTATGGAATGTGGATTTTACTTGGTATTATTTTGATTCTAATCGTATTTGGAGTTGCTTCCTATAATGGTTTGATTCGTTCTCGGATGCAAACACAGGAAGCCTGGAGTCAGATAGATGTACAATTGAAGCGTCGGAATGATTTGATTCCTAATTTGATTGAAACGGTGAAAGGCTATGGGAAGTACGAGCAGTCTACCTTGGATAAAATCACGAGCCTCCGCACCCAGGTTCAGCAAGCTGCTAGTCCAGCAGAAGCTATGGCCGCTAGTGATGCTTTGAGTCGTCACGTTTCAGGTGTGTTCGCGATTGCTGAAAACTACCCCGATTTGAAGGCTAATAGCAATTATTTACAACTCCAAGAAGAGTTGACGAATACAGAAAACAAGATTGCCTATTCTCGTCAACTCTATAATAGTGTTACGGCTAAGTACAACACCAAGTTGGAAACAGTCCCAACAAACTTGATTGCAAATTTCTTCCATTTTCAACCTGAGGAATTTCTTCAAATTCCGGAAGAAGAGAAAGCTGTTCCAAAGATTGATTTTGGGGCAAATGGGCTAGGAGACTAAGATGTTATTTGACCAGATTGCAAGTAATAAAAGGCGTACATGGGTGTTGCTCTTTGTCTTTTTCCTCCTTCTAGCCTTGATTGGAGCTGCAGTTGGTTATCTTTGGTTGGGCAATGTCTGGGGTGGGGTGTTGACGGCCTTCATTATTGGAGGGATTTATGCCCTAAGCATGATTTTCCAAGCTACGGAAATGGTGATGTACATGAACGGAGCTCAGGAAATCAAAGAAAAAGATTATCCTGATTACTATCATATTGTCGAGGATATGGCTATGGTAGCTCAGATTCCTATGCCCCGTGTTTATGTGGTACAAGATCCATCTCCAAATGCTTTTGCGACTGGCTCCAATCCTAAAAATGCGGCTGTGGCTGCCACAACTGGTCTGCTGGATATGATGAACCGGCAAGAGCTAGAGGCGGTCATGGGACACGAAGTGAGTCATATTCGCAACTATGACATTCGCATCTCGACCATTGCTGTGGCCTTAACCAGTGCTGTGACTATGCTCTCGAATATAGCGGGTCGTAACCTTTGGTATAGTATGGGAGGGCGCCGTCGCTCCAATTCTGATGAGAATCAACAAGGCGCAGCCAATATTATCTTCTTGCTTTTATCACTTTTGGCGATTGTGTTAGCCCCGCTCGCAGCGACTTTGGTACAGTTGGCCATTTCCCGCCAACGCGAATTTTTGGCGGATGCTTCCAGTGTTGAGTTAACTCGAAACCCCAAAGGAATGATTTCCGCTTTGGAAAAATTAGAAGGGGGACCTGCAAGTAAGCGGACTGTTGATGACGCAAGTGCTGCCCTCTACATCAATGAGCCTCGAAAAGCTGGAAGTCTTCAAAAATTATTCTATACCCACCCACCAATTCCAGAACGGATTGCTCGTCTGGAAGAAATGTAAGGAGAATCATGTTCCATTTACAAGAAATTCGTCGTAAACCCGAGGGCATTGCCTTTGATCAAGAACTAAGTCTGCTAGCCGATCTCCAGGAACGCAATCCTGAGATTCTGGATCTGCAGAATGTCAAAGCTATAGGTCAGGTAGTCTATGAGGATGGCCTCTATTTTTTAACTTACAACCTTTCCTATGACATTACTTTAGCTTCCAGTCGCAGTTTAGAACCCGTGTCTCTCAAGGAAAATTTTCCTGTATCTGAAGTCTTTGGAGATGCGGCGGATGCCGCATCACTAAGTGAAGAAGAGAGTCTCTTCCTCCTACCGATTGAGGGAGATGGAATTAGCTTGCAAGACAGTGTGGCAGACAATATTCTTTTGGAGATTCCTCTCAAGGTTCTGACGCCAGAAGAGGCAGATGAGGACACAATGCCTACTGGTAATTCTTGGCAGGTTTTAACGGAAGAAGATTTTGCGCAGCAGCAAGCGGCCGCGAAAGAAGAAAGTAATCCTTTTGCGTCGCTTAAAGACCTATTTACAGAAGAGTAAGATTATTTGGAGGCGAATGCCTCCATTTTTTTTGTAAAAAAACGTAACAATTCGTTGACAATATATTACAGAACTGTTAAAATAATTATAGTCAGTAAAGGTCAAATAGTAAGTGTTGGTCAAAGATCTGCTGACTAACAATAAGAAAACTAAAAGAGGTAAAACCATGAATTATAGAAATGATGATTATTTTAACCAAATGGACGATTTGATGAACCGCTTGATGGGAGGTCAAGGTTTTCAAAGAGAAACTCGCCGTTACAGAATTAATGGCCAAGAAGTGACACCCGAGCAATTTGCGGCTTATCAAACACAGTCTGGTCAAACTGTTCGACCAGCAGCAACACCAGTTGAGGCAACTGGACAAGGGATCTTGGCTAAGTTGGGACGGAATTTAACAGCTGAAGCGCGTCAAGGAAACCTAGATCCAGTTCTTGGTCGGGAAAAGGAAATTCAAGAAACCGCTGAAATTCTGGCTCGTAGGATCAAGAATAACCCAATTTTGGTAGGGGATGCAGGTGTTGGGAAAACGGCTATTGTCGAAGGTCTAGCGCAAGCAATTGTGAAAGGGGATGTACCAGCTGCGATTAAAGATAAGGAAATTATTTCCATAGACATTGCTAACCTTGAAGCTGGGACCCAGTACAGAGGAAGTTTTGAGGAAACCATTCAGAAATTAATAGAGGAAGTACAAGCTGCTGGAAATATTCTCCTCTTCTTTGATGAAATTCATCAAATTCTTGGAGCTGGAAGTACTGGTGGAGATTCAGGTTCTAAAGGATTGGCAGATATCTTGAAACCAGCTCTTTCACGAAGTGAATTGACAGTAATTGGGGCAACAACAGAAGATGAATATCGCAATACAATTTTGAAGAGTGCGGCTCTTGCAAGGCGGTTTAATGAGGTGAAAGTCAAGGCGCCGTCTGCAGATGCAACTTTCGAAATTCTAAAAGGCTTACGGTCACTCTATGAAGAACACCACAATGTGTTATTGCCGGATGCGGTACTTCAAGCAGCGGTTGATTTTTCCGTTCAATATATGCCGCAACGGAGCTTACCGGATAAGGCCATTGATCTTTTGGATATCACGGCAGCTCACTTGGCAGCCCAGCATTCTGAAGTCGATGTCTTCGAAGTGGAGAAAGAAATCCAATTGGAAAAGGCTCGACAAGAAACAGCGGCTGAACAACAAGATTATGAAACAGCCCTTAAGCACAAGGTTCGAATCCAAGAATTGGAAGAGCAAATCAGCCAGCAACGCGCAAGTAAACAAATGGAAGCAAGCGTGAATGATGTAGCTGAATCTATCGAACGTTTGACCGGAATCCCAGTCGCGCAAATGGGTGAAAACGATATTGAACGCTTGAAAGGATTGAAAGAGCGATTGGAAAGCCAGGTGATTGGTCAAAATCAAGCTGTGGAAATGGTGGCGCGAGCTATCCGGCGCAACCGAGCTGGGTTTGACGATGGCAACCGCCCCATTGGTAGCTTCCTCTTTGTAGGACCGACTGGGGTTGGAAAAACAGAATTGGCTAAGCAATTGTCTATGGAACTTTTTGGTAATAAGGATGCTGTGATTCGCTTGGATATGTCTGAATATGCGGATAAAACAGCAGTTTCGAAATTAATTGGAACCACTGCAGGTTACGTTGGCTATGAGGATAATGGCAATACCTTAACCGAACAAGTCCGCAGAAACCCGTACTCCATTCTCCTTTTTGATGAAATTGAAAAAGCGGATCCACAAGTTTTAACTTTGCTGTTGCAAGTCTTGGATGATGGTCACTTAACAGACGGCCAAGGTAATCGCGTTAATTTTAAGAATACAGTGATTATTGCAACATCAAATGCAGGTTTTGGACATGGTTCCCTCGATGATTCCGGGGAATTGATGGAGAAATTGGCTCCTTACTTCCGGCCAGAATTCCTTAATCGCTTTAATGCAGTCATCGAATTCCGTCATTTGGAAAAATCCGATTTGGCTCAAATCGTAGAATTAATGCTGGGCGATGTTCAGAAAACGTTAGATAAAAAAGAAATTCATCTGGATGTGACCGCACCCGTTAAAGAAATTTTGATTGAAAAGGGCTACGATCCTGCTATGGGAGCACGTCCCCTACGCCGCGTGATTGAACAAGAAATTCGAGATAAAGTCACCGACTTCTACCTCGACCATTTAGATGCCAAAGATCTACTAGCTGAGGTTGTGGATGGTCAAATTATAATTCAAGCAAAAGAGCAAGCAGCTTAAACTAGAGAGGTTGGATGAGTGCCAACCTCTTTTTAAGGATCTCACTTCGTTTTCAGAAAGAATATTAATTCCAGCCAAAGAGAATTCTTTTAACAATTGGATTGCTACAGTAGAGTATGCGAAGTGGATACCAGGGTTTGCGAAAAATGGGAAGTGGGTACCAGAGTTTCCGAAAAATTGCAGAAGAATTTTATAGGTGGTATAATGGAATCAAATAGTATAAGGAGAGACTCATGTCAAAAGCAAATTTTGGTGTTGTTGGTATGGCCGTTATGGGGCGGAATCTTGCGCTCAATATCGAGTCACGTGGCTATAAGGTAGCTATTTATAATCGCAGTAAAGAAAAAACAGAGGATGTGATTGCTTCCCATCCCGATAAAAATTTTGTGCCTAGCTATGATGTGGAATCATTTGTGGCATCGATTGAAAAACCTCGTCGCATCATGTTGATGGTCCAAGCAGGTAAAGGGACAGATGCAACCATCCAAGCTTTGCTTCCATACTTGGATAAGGGAGATATCTTGATTGATGGCGGAAACACCTTCTACAAGGACACGATTCGTCGCAATGAAGAATTGGCGGATTCAGGTATTAACTTCATCGGAACTGGGGTTTCCGGTGGTGAGAAAGGGGCTTTAGAAGGACCTTCAATCATGCCTGGCGGACAAAAAGAGGCTTATGAACTGGTAGCAGATGTCTTGGAAGAAATTTCAGCTAAAGCTCCAGAAGATGGAGCCCCATGTGTGACCTACATTGGCCCAAATGGAGCTGGTCACTATGTAAAAATGGTTCATAATGGAATTGAGTATGGCGATATGCAATTGATTGCAGAAAGCTACGACTTGATGAAAGGTCTTTTAGGACTATCTGCTGAGGAGATGGCAGATATCTTTACCGAGTGGAACCAAGGAGAATTGGATTCCTACTTGATTGAAATTACATCAGATATCCTGCGCCGTAAGGATGACCAAGGTCAAGACGGACCGATTGTGGATTACATCTTGGATGCAGCAGGAAACAAAGGAACTGGTAAATGGACAAGCCAATCAGCTTTAGATTTAGGTGTTCCATTACCCTTGATTACTGAATCTGTATTTGCTCGTTACATCTCTACTTATAAAGAGGAGCGTGTGGAAGCAAGTAAGATTTTGGCAGGTCCAAGTGTAGCAGCCTACGAAGGAGATAGGGCTGAGTTGATTGAAAAAATCCGTAAGGCCCTTTACTTCTCTAAAATTATGTCTTATGCACAAGGATTTGCACAATTGCGCGTGGCAAGTAAAGAAGAAGGATGGGATCTACCATTTGGTGAGATTGCATCTATTTGGCGTGCAGGTTGTATTATTCGTGCCCGTTTCTTGCAAAAGATTACAGATGCCTACAAGGAAGATGCGGATTTACCAAACCTACTCTTGAATGACTATTTCCGTCAAATTACAGCAGATTACCAGGCAGCTGTGCGAGAAGTGGTAGCCTTGGCCATCCAACATGGTGTGCCAGTTCCAACATTTGCAAGTGCGATTAACTACTATGATAGCTATCGTTCAGCTGATTTGCCTGCCAACCTTATCCAAGCGCAACGAGATTACTTCGGAGCCCATACATATGAACGTAAGGATAAAGAAGGTATTTATCACTACTCATGGTATTCTGAAGAATAAGGAGTTGAGATGGGGAAACGTATTTTAATCATTGAACAAGATAGCCATTTGGCTCGTTTCCTCACCCTTGAGTTGGAGTCCGCAGGGTATGAAGTCCTCTGGGAGACAGAGCATCAGGAGGCTTTGAGACTTGCTGCGAGCCGAGATCTGGAGCTCCTTCTCTTTGACTTGCAAGCTGGATTTGATGCCAATCGTTCCTTTTTAGAACAATTGGCCCAAGTAAAACCCTCAGCGGTCATCATTGCTCTGGCTAGTCCTGAGGACCTCAAGACTCAACAGGATGTGATTCATCAGTATACCGTCCTTGTCGCAGTGAAGCCTTTTGTAGCTCCGATTCTGCTAGAGCAGATTGCTTCCATATTTAGAGGGCGGGATTACATCAATCAACATTGTGGGCAAATTAAAAAAGTAGCAAAACACCACCAATTGGAGGTGGACATAGCAAATCACATGGTTTTCCGCAAGGGGGAGCAGTTAGCTCTGACCCGACGAGAGTATGATCTCTTGATTGCGCTGATGAGTAGTCCTAAAGCTCTTACGCGAGAGGAGTTACTCGAGCGTGTCTGGAAGTATGAAAATCCAGGGGGGACCAATATCGTGGATGTATACATTCGCTACCTACGAGGCAAAATTGATATCGAGGGGCAGGCTAGCTATATTGAGACTGTCCGTGGGGTTGGCTACAAAATGAGAGATTTAACTGTTTAAAAGGTTGGAGTGTGAGCTTCAACCTTTTTTAAACAAAAACTTTTGAAAACCTTTACAAAAAAATCGGAATGCTGTATAATGTACTTGTAAGTCAAACGATTGCCTATCGTGAAGCTATTAAATAAATGAGGAGATGAATGATGAAAGATACATTCAAAAATCTAACGAGCTTTGAATTCTGGCAAAAATTCGGTAAAGCTCTGATGGTGGTTATTGCTGTAATGCCAGCCGCTGGTTTGATGATCTCAATCGGGAAGTCCATTCCGATGTTGGGGCCTGATGTAGCGGCCTTGGTCATGATTGGTAGCGTACTAGAACAAATTGGTTGGGGAGTTATCGGGAACCTACATATTCTCTTTGCCCTAGCAATCGGTGGAAGCTGGGCTAAAGAGCGGGCTGGTGGTGCCTTTGCTGCTGGTTTGTCCTTCATTCTCTTGAACCGCTTGACAGGGGTAATCTTGGGAGTAAACAGTGCCTTGCTAGCTGATCCGGATGCGACTGTCCAAACTCTCCTGGGTTCAACCATTAAAGTATCAGACTACTTTGTGAGTGTCTTGGAAGCACCTGCTTTGAACATGGGGGTATTTGTCGGGATTATCGCCGGTTTTGTAGGGGCAACAGCCTATAATAAATACTATAATTACCGTAAACTTCCTGATGCTCTTTCCTTCTTTAACGGAAAACGGTTTGTACCATTTGTTGTTATCCTACGTTCCGTTATTGTAGCGATTATCTTGGCTGTTGTATGGCCAATCATCCAATCAGGAATTAATGCGTTTGGTGTTTGGATTGCCAACTCTCAAGAGAACGCACCGTTTATTGCACCATTCCTCTTTGGAACCTTGGAACGTCTCTTGTTGCCATTTGGTCTTCACCATATGTTGACAATCCCTATCAACTACACCGCTCTTGGTGGTACTTACGAAATCATGACTGGTGCAACTGCAGGTCAAACTGTATTTGGTCAAGATCCATTGTGGTTAGCGTGGGTTACTGACTTGACAAACTTGAAATCTGCTGGAGATACAGCAGCTTACAATACCCTTTTGGAAACCATTACACCTGCTCGTTTTAAAGTGGGACAAATGATTGGTTCTATGGGTATCTTGATGGGTATCGTTTTCGCAATTTACAAAAATGTTGACGCTGACAAAAAAGCGAAATACAAAGGAATGTTGACCGCAACTGCCTTGGCTGTATTCCTAACAGGGGTAACAGAGCCAGTTGAGTATATGTTCATGTTTGTAGCTATGCCGCTTTATGTCGTATACGCTTTGGTTCAAGGTCTTGCCTTTGGCATGGCAGATATTGTTAACTTACGGATGCACTCTTTCGGTAGTATCGAATTCTTGACCCGTACCCCGCTTGCAATTAATGCCGGTTTGGGCATGGATATTCTTAACTTTATCTGGGTAACCGCACTTTTTGGTTTGGCAATGTACTTCATTGCAGACTTTATGATTCGTAAATTCAACTATGCAACACCAGGACGGAATGGGAACTATGAAGAGGGTATGGCTTCCGATTCAGCTGAAGCAGGTTCAGGTGATGGTAAGGTAGCAGCACCGTCTCAAGCAGTTAATGTTATTAATCTTCTTGGTGGTGCCAGCAACATTTCCGACGTGGATGCATGTATGACTCGTCTACGTGTTACTGTTAAGGATCCAGAAAAAGTTGGTTCTGAGGACTTATGGAAAAAAGAAGGGGCAATGGGGCTTGTGATGAAAGACTCTGGAGTCCAAGCAATTTACGGTCCGAAAGCAGACGTCTTGAAATCTGATATCCAAGACCTCTTGGATTCAGGTGATGTGATTCCTCAAACAGTTATGACAGTCTTTGACGATGCACCTGCAGAATCTTCTGCTCCTCAAGGTAAATCTGTTGAGATCGCTAGTGTGGCGGATGGTGAAGTTGTTGAGTTAGCAGCTGTTTCTGATCCAGTGTTCTCTCAAAAGATGATGGGAGATGGATTTGCGGTTGAGCCAAGTAATGGTGAGTTCTTTGCACCTGTTAATGCAACAGTAACTAGCATTTTCCCAACCAAACATGCACTTGGTCTTTTGACTGAAGATGGCCTTGAAATCTTGATTCACATTGGTTTGGATACTGTAAGTTTGGAAGGAAAGCCATTTACAGTACATGTTACAGAGGGGCAAAAAGTTGAACGTGGTGATCGCCTGGTAACTGCTGACTTGGATGCTATCCGTGAGGCAGGTCGTGAAACAAGCACTATTGTGGTATTCACAAATCAAGATTTTGTTCAAAACGTCAAAGTAACAAAACTTGGCCAAGCTGCTAAAGGTGAAACCGTTGCGACAGTAGACCTATAAGAATAGAAAAGGGTAAAAAATGGCAAAATTCTTAACCTTGAACACCCATTCTTGGATGGAAGAGGAGCCAGAGAAAAAACTGGCAGATCTAGTCCAGCAGATTGTTCGTGAGGAATATGATGTCATTTGTTTGCAAGAAGTTAATCAGGAGATTAACTCTTCCCCTGCGGAAGAAGTGGCGGGCTACGTGGTAGCTCAGCCACTTCTTGCTATTCATGACGATCATTTTGCTCATGTTCTTGTAAAAGAACTGAAAAAATTTGGTTTAACCTATTACTGGAGTTGGGCTTATAATCATATTGGCTATGATCGTTACCACGAAGGAGTTGCAATCCTGTCCAAAGAACCGCTTAAAGCTACGGAACTTCTGGTTTCTGAAATTGATGATCCAAGCGACTATCGTCGGCGTCAAGTTCTATTAGCTGAAACGGAGGTTGATGGACAACGAATTCAAGTTGCCAGTGTACACCTCTCTTGGTGGGACAAAGGTTTTCAGGCAGAGTGGGCACGATTAGAATCAGAATTGTCTCACCAATCCCATCCAGCAGTTTTAATGGGAGATTTTAATAACCCAGCTGGCCAAGAAGGTCACGCGCACATTTTAGCGAGTCCCTTAAATTTGCAAGATAGTCACTTGGTCGCGAGTGAAGTTCGAGGGGACTACACCATGGGTGGTCATATTGATGGCTGGGAAGCAAAAACTCCGCCTTTGAGAATTGATTTTGCCTTCCTATCCCAGGATTGGAGTGTGGACCGGTCAGTTGTGCTTTTTGATGGCGTCCATGGACCAATTGTCAGTGATCACTTCGGTCTGGAAGTCTGGGCAAGAATAAAAACTCCTGGCAAAGGGAATCAAAGCTAACTTGATTTGTAATTTTTGAAAAAAACATCTGTTCAATAGTGCCTGTTCGTACTTCTTTGCGAACGATATTCTATTCTCAGAATGTAGCACTAAAGTTTATAGTAAGGTTGGGATCAGATTCCCAACCTTTTTTGGGGCATGAATTAGATTTCATTCGAGGACCTTGGTCAATTTTTGTTTCCCAGGCTAGGGGTGTGATATAATGAAGTATTGATGTGTAGGAGGTGGAGTATGCGGTGTCCAGAGTGTCAAAATGATGCAACCAAGGTGATTGATAGTCGGCAGGTTGAAAATGGGGGGGCTATTCGCCGCAGACGTGTCTGTGAAAACTGCCATCACCGTTATACCACATATGAACGGATAGAAACCAAGGCGTTAGTCGTCATCAAGAAGGACGGACGTCGTGAGAATTTTGAACCGTCAAAAATCTATAACGGGATTCTTCAGTCCGCAGAAAAGCGGCCAGTTACCTCTGACCAAATCAAGGATTTGGTCAAACATGTTGAAATCAATTTGCGAAATTCTTCTAGTGGAGAAGTGACGTCAGATGAAGTGGGGAGTCGAGTCCTGGAGGCACTTTCGGAACTGGATCCAATCACCTATTTTCGCTTCGCTAGTGTTTATAAACGTTTTAATGAATTAAGTGAAGTGGAAGAGTTGTTACGACAATTCCGGCAGAAAGGAGACGAAAGTGAAACCGATTGATTTCTTTCGCTATTGTCCTGGATTAGCACCTGAGGGTGATTCGGGGAATCTTATGGTTTGCTACTATCCCATCTTGGGGCCAGAGGCTTTTAGTCTCTATCACTATTTACTGGCTTTTTGGGATGGGGGAGCACAACCGATTCAAGTCAGTCAAGTACTCAACCATCTTCGCATGCCCATTACCCTTTTTACTCAATCCCTGGAACTTCTCCAAGTCTTACGTCTAGCAGAGGTTTATAAGGGAGAGCAGTATCAGATTCAACTTTTGCCCCCACTGAATCGAAAAGAATTTTTAGAAGACCACCTCCTTTCCACATTATTGGAAGAAAGAATAGGGGAAGTTGCGCTCAAGGAGCTATTGCCCGAAAAAGTACTGGGACAAAAGCAGGAGGTCAATTTAGCGAAATTCTTTGATGGCTTACTTGTTCAAGAGGAGGAAATCCATCGCAAGCCCAAGACCAATCAATTTGATCAAGAAATGTTTGCAATGCGGATGGAAAAAAGTCAGTTACGTTACCAAGATCGTAAAAAAGATGTGGTTGACTTGGAACTTCTAGCGAGACGTTACAAGCTGAATTGGAATGAACTTTTCCTCTTGGCGGAAGAGACCCAGGTTCAAGGGAGAATTTCTGTTAAACGAATTGAGGCTAAGTTACAGGCGCCAACGCAGAAAACAAAAATGACTCCGGAAGAAGCATTCTATCTTAAAGAGAGTAAGAGTCAATCAGCTCTCAGCTTCTTAAGCCAGCTTAAAGATACGAGGGGAACTCGAGTGACGGATAGGGAGCGCGATTTAATTCACAGTCTCCAAAATCGTGGTTTTTTAGATGAAGTAATTAGTCTGCTATTTCTGTTAGCCTATAACAGGAATACAGGTCTTCATATTAATGAGCATTATGTCTTAAAAGTTGCGGGAGATTTTGAAGAGCAGGGGGTGGTCAATGCAGAAGCTGCGCTAGACCAAATCCACCAACATATGCAGGAGTATGCTAGGACTGCTCCACAAAAGGCGAGTCAACCGAAACGAAGACAGGCGTCGACTGTCACCCAGACCAATGTCCCGAAATGGAGTCAGCGTGATTATGTGGACCAATCTACTCCGGAAGAGAAGCAGGCGCGTGAAGAAGAACGCCAAAGGCTCTTCCAACAAATGAATGGAGAGGGAATCTAGATGAAACCAGTAAATGATGCCATGAATAATCGTACATCTTCACGTTTTGACTATCAAAGCTTGGTCAATGAAATTGTACGTGATCCAGAGGTTGCAGCTTTTATTGAAGAGCATCAGTTGAACGCAGAGGAAATCAGACGGTCCATTTCAAACTTTAGTCAGTTTATTAGCGAACGCGAATTGTACCAACGTGGTCAGGGATCCTATCTTTCGAAAGGGTATCAACCCATTCTGATCATGAACCAAGGATATGCGGATGTTAGTTACAAAGAAACCACTGAACTAATTGCTGCTGAAAGGGCTAAAGAAATACGGAATCGAGTCCATCTTCTCAATCTCCCCAATAGTCTTCGAGGAATTAGTCTCCAAGATGTTGACCCTGATGATCGATGGGGTACCATTCAGGAATTGACTCGATACCTTCTAAACTATCCCCAAGATAGTAAAGGCTTTTACCTTTATGGGGATTTTGGTATTGGAAAAACCTATCTGCTAGCGGCTTTAGCGAATGATTTGGCTCGTCACAAGGAAGTGGAGACGACTCTTCTGCACTTCCCAACCTTTGTCTTGGATTTGAAAAATGGTTTTGACGAAAAAACTTATCACCGGCAACTCAATCAGGTTAAGGGAGTTCCTGTTCTCATGATTGATGATATCGGCGCAGAGGTTTTCACACCCTGGTTGCGAGATGAAGTGTTACAAATCATCCTCCAACACCGGATGCAAGAGCGCTTGCCAACCTTCTTTAGCTCCAACTTATCTTTTGATGAGCTTCAGGTTCGGATGGCGCAGGGAAGAGCTGGTGATGAGACCTGGCAGGCCACACGTATCATGGAACGGATGCGTTTTTTAGCCAAGGAAATACACGTGCCGGGCCAAAACCGGCGAAATTAGAAAAGGAGAACACATGTCAGTAGCAACAGTGGCAATCGTAGGTCGCCCGAATGTTGGGAAATCGACCCTTTTTAATCGAATTGCTGGAGAGCGGATCTCCATCGTTGAAGATGTTGAAGGAGTTACTCGAGATAGGATTTATGCCCAAGCTGAGTGGCTCAATCGTTCTTTCAGTATCATTGACACTGGAGGAATCGATGATGTCGATGCCCCTTTTATGGAACAAATCAAACATCAAGCTGAAATTGCCATGAATGAAGCAGATGTCATTGTTTTCGTCGTTTCAGGTAAAGAAGGAATCACCAACGCTGATGAGTATGTAGCTAAAATGCTTTATAAAACAGAAAAACCGGTGATTTTAGTTGTCAACAAGGTTGATAACCCAGAAATGCGCAATGATATCTATGATTTCTATTCTCTTGGATTGGGTGAACTCTTCCCGGTTTCCAGTGTTCACGGAATCGGAACTGGTGATGTGTTGGATGCGATTGTGGAGAATCTGCCTGCAGAGAATGCAGAAGAAGAATCGGATGTTATTCGCTTTAGCTTAATCGGCCGACCAAATGTCGGGAAATCAAGTCTCATTAATGCTATTTTAGGAGAAGACCGGGTTATTGCGAGCCCAGTAGCTGGTACCACGCGCGATGCCATAGATACACACTTTGTTGATAATCAGGGTCAAGAATACACCATGATTGACACAGCCGGCATGCGTAAGTCAGGGAAAGTTTATGAAAATACTGAGAAATACTCTGTCATGCGAGCTATGCGAGCTATCGATCGCTCCGACGTGGTACTAATGGTCTTAAATGCCGAGGAGGGTATTCGTGAATATGACAAACGCATTGCTGGTTTTGCCCATGATGCTGGTAAGGGGATTATTATCGTAGTCAATAAATGGGATACCTTAGAGAAAGACAACCATACCATGAAAAATTGGGAAGAAGATATTCGCGATCAATTCCAGTACTTGGCCTATGCTCCGATTATCTTTGTTTCCGCTTTGACAAAGCAACGTTTGCATAAATTACCCGACATGATTAAGGAAATCAGCCAGAATCAGAATTTAAGAATTCCAAGTGCAGTCCTCAATGATGTCATCATGGACGCGATTGCGGTCAATCCTACACCAACTGATAAAGGTAAACGGTTGAAGATTTTCTATGCTACTCAAGTTGCTGTTAAGCCTCCGACCTTCGTCATTTTCGTGAATGAAGAAGAACTGATGCATTTTTCTTATATGCGATTTTTAGAAAATCAAATTCGGAAGGCATTTGTCTTTGAGGGAACTCCCATTCACTTGATAGCACGAAAACGGAAATAGTGTCAAAGACCCAGTCGGGTCTTTTTGACTAGAAAGGATGGTGAAACCATGCGCATGATACCCGGCCGTGTACGCCAGGAGGGAAAACGGATTTATCAACAGGGGGCTGTTAGCTTTGTTGGTTACCAAAATGGACTTCGAGAATTTTTAGTAGGAGAGGAGGAAGTTGTTTATTCTCAAGATGGTAGTCTAGATAAGTGTAGCTGTCAAAATTTTGAAAATAAGGGGTATTGCTCGCACATTGCTGCAGTTGAAAACTATTTACGGGAGGCTGATTCTGAGGAAGGACTAAGAAAGAGTACAAAGAAAACTCTCCCAGTTCCGCTCTCCCAGCTGGATACCTTTGAAGGGACTCAATTTTTCAAGCACTTTCTTTCAGAGGATAGTTCTAAAGCCTACCTATCACTTGAAGTGGAGGGGAGTCTCTTGGGGACAGGAGATCGTTTGGCATGGACATTGCGCGTCCGCTATGGAGCATCTAAGGCCTATATCATGCGGGATATCCCTAATTTTCTTCAGCGCTTGGAATTCGGGGACAGCTACCGACTCAATCGCGCCTTGAAGCTAGATTTGAGTTGGGAGATATTGGAGCCCGCGAGTCGTGCTCTCTGCAACTTTCTCCTCTCTCTGGACGCTGAGCCAGACGCTAGCAGCCTCTTTTATCAGAAAAATGGCCGTTATCTCTATCTCCCCTTTCCCTTGCTTAAGCAAGCTCTTCCCTTTTTTCAAAAACTAGAGGGTTTCCAAATTTTGATAGAGGAGCGTAGGTTGACGGATTTTGCACCCAAACCCTTGTCAGAAGTCGAGAGCCCTTATCAGATTGACGTTCAGGTACAAACAGCAGGCTATAAGCTGGATTTCCAAGTTTTACCCCATTTAGCGCTCTTTGATCATCAAATACTCTATTATCTAGGTGGTTTTTACCAGGTCCCTTATGAAGTTGGCCTCTTTCATCAAGAACTATTTGATCGTTTTCTATCTATTCGAAATCGGCAGCAGGAATTGCTCTTGGATGGCCAACAAATTAGTGATTTATATTATTTTAGAAAAAAATATCAAGGGGTTGTTCAAGTCCTTATTCCTAAAACTCTACAAGAAAAAGACTTTACAGTTCATCTGACCCTGGATAAGGATCCCAAAGGTTGGCTGCATAGCCGCTACTACTATGAAGTAGAAGGCAAGAAGTATGTGGAAGCACACCAATTGACTGAAGCAGGAATTGTTTTAGACCCCCTCCATTACAGGGCTTTTGAGGAAGTTATGAGAGCAGCGGGCTTTCCTGTGACCATGGTCGGGCGTCGTCTGCCCTTTTCAGAAGCGGATTTCTTGAAGTTCTTCCAATTCCATTTACCGCACTTGCAAGAAGTAGCTCGGGTAACTCTATCCCCAGCTTTTGGAAATATTCGTCAAGAGATGGAACTAAATATAACTGTTGAGGAGGGGCACCGCTACTTGCAAGTGCATTTTTCTATGGAGGAAATTGATAAAAGTGAAATTCAGGAAGCGGTAGAAATTCTTCTTAAGGGAGGTCTCTTTAAAACCAAGGCTGGCAAGTATGTCGGTCTGGCTCAGAAAGACCGAAGGCAACTGCAAGCGCTTGTGGACTTAGAGGGCAGTCAGTGGGACTGGCAATCAGGGCAAGTGCAGGTTAAGCGGCAGTTGTTGGGACGCTTGCAAAGCATTTTGCAGGAGGGTACTGTTACCTATTCCCAAGCACTTGATGAATTACTGAATCATTTAGCTAACCCTGCTAGTTATCCGCTCCCTCAGAACCCTATTCTTGAGCAGTTGCGGGATTACCAAAAGGTAGGTGTAGCATGGCTTTCGATGCTGGCACACTATGAATTCGGTGGAATCCTAGCGGATGACATGGGGCTGGGAAAAACCATTCAAGCTATTTGTTTTTTGGCTCTCCACTTAGAACCTGGGAAGAAAGCCTTGGTGGTGGTTCCTTCTGGCCTTCTCTACAACTGGCAGGATGAGTTTCAACGCTTTGCTCCTCACTTGTCTGTGGGCCTTATCTATGGCTCTAAACAGGAGCGTTTGCAGGTCTTGGAATCAGACCACCAAATTTATCTAACTAGTTATGGGAGTTTACGCCAGGATGTCACCGCCTACCAGAATCGGTCATTTCAGAGTTTAATTTTGGATGAAGCCCAGTATCTGAAGAATCAACGAACCAAAGTGCATGCTAGCTTAGAACAGATAGAAGCCCAATCTATTTTTGCTTTATCGGGGACTCCGGTGGAAAACCGAATTGAGGAAATTGGTGCTATCTTTAATCTCGTTTTACCGGGACTTTTACCAGCAAAAAAGACTTTACTTAAGATGCCAGTGGAAGCAGTGGCGCAGCAAATTCGACCCTTCATTTTGAGACGAGATAAGCAAGAAATCTTGAAGGAGCTACCAGAAAAGAGCGAAGGAGTCTACGTAACGGAATTGCTGCCGGAACAAAAGACTCTATATCTGGCTCAGTTAAGTCAAATGCAAGAACAATTGGAGGGCTTGTCTGAACAGGAATTTCGTAAGCGAAAAGTTGAGTTTTTGGCGGGTCTAACTCGTCTACGGCAAATCTGTGATAGCCCAGCTTTGTTCCTAGAAAATTACCAAGGAAAAAGCGGTAAGTTGCAAGCCTTGAAGGAGATGGTTGCCCGAGCCAAGGAAAGTGGGCAGCGGCTGCTAATTTTTTCTCAATTCGTAGGCATGTTAGACCTGGTGGCAGAATTGATTGAGCAACAGGGTTTGAATTTCTACACTATTCAGGGATCAACCCCAGCCCAGGAAAGGCAGGAGATTAGTCATGCCTTTAATCAGGGGCAGGGGGATGGCATTCTAATTTCCTTAAAAGCAGGTGGTGTTGGCCTTAACTTGACAGGGGCAGATACGGTTTTTCTTTTGGATTTATGGTGGAACCCTGCAGTGGAGGAGCAGGCGATTGGTCGAGCTCATCGTATGGGGCAACAGAATCCTGTCCAAGTGTATCGATTTATTACGAAGGGGAGCATCGAAGAAAAGATTTTTGAATTACAAGAAAATAAACGCAACTTGCTTGGGTCTATTTTGGATGCTGGGCGTCCAAATGAGGCTATGAGTTTGGAGGAAATCAAGGAAATTTTAGGAATTTCATAAAAGCTGGGGAGAAGAAACTTGAAAATCGCGGAAAAAACGCTATAATTGAAGTTTGAAAGGATAGAACGATGGCAGATAAACAATTTCCTTTGGAACCGATTTTTGAGGAACGTAAGTATTTGAATCTCTATGAAGAGTCAGATTTGATTTCGAATATTAAGGGAGACTATGAAGACAAGGCGATCTATGATTGGGCTCCTATTTCCAATGTAAGGCAGGAAGTTGAGCTTCCGCAAGAGGCGAAAACCTTTCAAACGGATGCGGCTTTGGGACGAGAAGAGGCCAGGGAAAGTGTGCGTCAAAAGCGGTCCGCGGCCTATCTTCAGGATGATCCCAACCAAACCTTTCGAAAAGAATTGCAGAGTCGTCGGCTCAAGACAGAACCAACAGCTTTGTTTCAACAGGAGTCTGCTTCTGATTACCGAAAGTATAGTCAGAATTTAAGTCAGGAGCGCTATATTTTAGCTGATTTACGTGGGTCTCGTGGACGGAAACCTAAAAAGTCGGCTAATAAAGATTCCTACGACTTTCTAAGAAAGAGTCAAATTTACCAAGAGAAAGAACAGAAAGTAACTCCTCGTCAAACCAATCAAGAACTGGATTTGCGTAAGTTGACGGGTGAGAAGGAGAAAAAATGACCAAGCGTTTTCATTTTATCGGAATCAAGGGTTCGGGCATGTCCGCCCTAGCCCTTATGCTACACCAAATGGGTTATGAAGTACAGGGGAGTGATGTTGACAAGTATTACTTCACCCAACGTGGTTTGGAACAAGAGGGGATCAAAATCCTTCCTTTTGACGCGGCTAACCTTTCTCCTGATTTGGAGTTGATTGCTGGAAATGCCTTCAAGGCAAGTAATAATGTAGAATTGGCTGCGGCGGAAGCACAAGGCATGTCCTACCGGCGCTACCATGAATTCCTGGGTGAATTCATGGAACAGTTCACTAGTCTTGGAGTTGCAGGGGCACACGGCAAAACCTCAACCACAGGTCTCTTGGCCCATGTACTTTCTAACATGACAGATACTTCCTATTTGATTGGGGACGGGACTGGTCGTGGATCAAAAGAAGCTGGCTATTTTGTATTTGAATCGGATGAGTACGAGCGCCATTTTTTGCCCTATCACCCAGCCTATTCTATTATTACCAATATTGATTTCGATCATCCCGATTACTTCACTAGTTTAGATGATGTGTTTGATGCCTTCGATACCTATGCGAAAAATGTCAAACAAGGTCTCTTCATTTATGGGGAAGATCCGTCTCTTCGTAAAATTACAGCGGATGCGCCGATTTACTACTATGGATTTGACCCTGAGCAGAATGATTTTATTGCCAAAGATTTGGTACGTTTGACCACTGGTTCAACCTTCACTGTGGTATTCCGAGGGGAAGAGCTGGGACAGTTCCATATTCCAACCTATGGGAAGCATAATGTGATGAATGCAACAGCAGTGATTGGCTTGCTTTATACGATTGGCTTCGATTTGGATTTGGCACGCCAGCACTTGACAACTTTCGCTGGGGTTAAACGTCGTTTCACAGAAAAAATTGTGAATGGTGTGACAATCATTGATGACTTCGCTCATCATCCAACGGAAATTATAGCGACCATCGATGCGGCTCGTCAGAAGTATCCAAGTAAAGAGATTGTCGCCATTTTCCAACCCCATACCTTCACGCGGACGATTGCCTTGATGGATGAGTTTGCGGATGCTCTGAATTTGGCGGATTCCGTTTATTTAGCTGAGATTTATGGTTCTGCTCGAGAAGTGGACAATGGACAGGTGCGCGTAGAAGATTTGGCTGAGAAGGTCCAGAAAAAAGGTGGCATTATTACCGTTGACAATGTCTCTCCTTTGCTCGACCATGACAAAGCCATCTTCGTCTTTATGGGAGCTGGAGATATCCAGACTTATGAGCACTCTTTTGAGCAGCTCTTAGCAAATTTAACCAATAATATTCAATAACCCATGAAGAGAGGCGGGCTGAGCCCGACCTCCACTTCTTTTTTTGGAGGAATCATGATTCGATTAGCAGCAATGGCAGACCTGGACCGCTTGTATGAGATTGAAGTCCAAAATTTTGGACAAAAAGAAGCTTTGCCTCGCGAAACCCTGGCCGTCCATATCCAAAACATCAAAACCAGTTTTTTGGTCTATGAAAAAGAAAACCGCATCCTAGCTTATATTGAAGGGCCGGTAGTTCCTGAACGCACTTTGGTGGATCGGAATTTTTATGAAGCCAAAGATTTTAGTGAAAAAACAGGTGGTTATATTTCAATTACCAGTTTGTCTGTGGCCCCAGAGGCCCAGAACCGTGGTCTTGCAACCATTCTCTTAGATGAGCTCAAGCAAGTGGCGATACAGGATGGCCGTGAGGGGATTAACCTCACTTGTCACGATTACTTGATAGGCTTTTATGAAAAACAGGGGTTTAAGTTGCTTGGACCTTCCTCTTCTACTTATGCAGGAGAAAAATGGTTTGATATGCTTTGGGAAAATAGCCGTTAATCGATATTGGAAATGGTGGTCTTTGTGATATAATAATCTAGATTAGTAAGAAGGAGGTCCCGCCTTTGGCTGACCAAGATGACAGACGAAGAGGTCTCAGCTTTAAAGAGCAAATTTTAAGAGACCTTTCCCAATCTAAGAAAAAACGACAGGAAGTCATGCTGGCTGCACAGCAGGCTAAAATGGAGACGATCGCCAATGAGCAGGCGCGTGAGCTTGAGGCTGTGAAACTGACTGGGGCTGAGTCTGAACCGCAGGATTTAGGTCACAAGCAGCCAACTAAGGTGCCCCTACAAGCAGTACGCGGAACACAAGGAGAGGCTAAAACCAACAAACCTCAAGAGACAAAGCGCCGTGGAAAATCTGTCCAGATTCCTCTATCAATTGGGAAAAAACACACCAAGACTATTGAGACCGAGGCTCTCCGCAAACAAAGGAGCGTCCCGGCCGCAAAAGAAAAAGCCCATGCCGAAGCGATTCAACAGAAACAACCTGGATCGCACATCCGCATGAAAGCAGCCCCTGGGAAGTCCCTCTCTTTTGCTGCCGAAGAAAACAAGCAAAGCCTGGCGCCTGTCAAGGAAGCCAAGTTGGCTCGGGTTGAAGCCGTTGCCTGGCAAGGAGAAGATGACGATATGGAAAAACGCTTAGAAAAACGAAGAAAGCAGAATCAAGTAGCCAAAAAGATAGTCGGGATCGTAACCCTAATCTTGCTTGTTTGCTTGATTGCTACTGGAATTTTTGGATATACCTATGTTCAGTCCGCTCTTGGACCTATTGATAAAGACTCAACCGAGTATGTCCAAGTAGAAATTCCAATTGGCTCTTCCAACCGTGAAATTGGTCGAATTTTGGAAGATGCCGGTTTGATTGAGAGTGGCCAAGTTTTCAATTTTTACACCCAATTCCGCAATCATACTGATTTCCAATCTGGTTACTATAACCTGCAAAAAAATATGGATGTGGAAGAAATTATTGAACGCTTGAAGGAAGGTGGAACAGAAAGTCCTGTTGCCCCGTCTTTAGGTAAAATAACCATTCCTGAAGGTTATACCTTGGAGCAAATTGCGGATGTAGTGACGCTGAATGCAGCTTCCAAAGACGGAAAAGAAAAAAGTATTTTCAGCAAGGAAGAATTCATGGCGAAGGTTCAGGATGATGCTTTTATAGAAGCAGAAAAAGCCAAATATCCAACCTTGCTGTCCAGTCTTCCATCTAAAGAATCTGGGGTTAAATATCGCTTAGAAGGCTATCTTTTCCCAGCAACCTATGATTACAATGAAGGGGATACAGTAGAAAACTTGATTGACCAGATGATTGCCGCAATGGATGCCAATCTGGCTCAATTCTACGGTACAATCTCAGAACAGCAAAAATCAGTAAATGATATTTTGACCTTGGCTTCCCTTGTTGAAAAAGAAGGGGCGACCGATGAAGATCGCAAGAATATTGCGAGTGCTTTTAACAATCGTCTTAGCCAACAAATGCCACTTCAAAGTAATATTGCTATCCTGTATGCTATGGGTAAACTTGGCCAGAAAACAACCCTGGCTGAAGATGCTGGTATTGATACCAACATTGATTCCCCATTCAACATATACAAAAATCAAGGCTTGATGCCGGGGCCAGTTGATAGTCCAGGAATGGCAGCTATCCGCGCGACCATTGAGCCGAATAAGACAGATTACCTCTACTTTGTTGCTGATGTTGATACCGGTACTGTTTATTATGCCAATAATATCGAAGAGCACAATCAAAATGTAGAGGAGCATGTCAATTCCAAACTAGCCAATCAATCAGCTAGTTCCAATTAGAAAGTGAGAAATCATGGCAGAAAAAACCTATCCAATGACTCAGGCTGAAAAAGAAAAGCTTGAAAAAGAACTGGAAGAACTCAAACTCGTTCGTCGCCCTGAAGTGGTCGAACGCATTAAAATCGCCCGTTCATACGGAGATTTGTCAGAAAACAGTGAGTACGAGGCAGCCAAGGATGAGCAGGCCTTTGTTGAAGGTCAAATTTCAGACCTGGAAAACAAGATTCGTAATGCAGAAATTGTTGATTCTGATTCTGTAGCTAAAAACGAAGTCGCAATTGGCAAAACTGTTACCATCCAAGAAGTGGGTGAAACTGAGAAAGAAACCTATATGATTGTTGGGTCTGCAGGAGCAGATGCCTTTGCTAACAAGGTTTCCAACGAAAGTCCAATTGGACAAGCCCTAATCGGTCGTAAAACAGGGGATACAGTCACTGTACAAACACCTGTGGGCAGCTACGATGTCAAAATCTTGTCTGTTAAAAAATCAAAATAAGTAGGTTACGCTTGTAAGAAAAAAGACTTGAATCTTATGATAGAGATTCAAGTCTTTTTTTGCCTTACGAAATTGATCGGGAGTCTAGCAACTTCTTATTTACGAGACCGTTGCTTACCTGCGTTGCGTTTTTTATTGGAGTTGTTGCGATTTTGTGAGCTTGGTGGTGTCACATCTTTGATAGGTCCGTTACTAGCTCCGGCTCCGAAGCTAGCTGAAAAGTTGCTTGGTTTTTTTGGAGGGTTTTTTTCAAATTCCTTAGCGACTTGTTTCCGGAGACGTGGACGTACCACATACATGGTAATCAATTGTTGAATGATGGAGAAGAAACCACCGACCAACCAGTATAGAGCAACACCAGCTGGTGAATTAAAAGAGAAGACCATAATCATGATAGGACTCATAAGGACCATGGATTGCATTTGTTTCCGTTGTTCTTCAGAAACTCCGACCAAGGTTAAGGCGGACTGGATTAAATAGAGGACCCCCGTTAGAATGGTCAAGAGCATACTTGATGAATCCAATGGAATTCCCATCCAACTGGAACCTGCAATCCCTGGTGTATGTTGTGCTGCAAAGAAGAGGGCAGAGAAGAAAGGCATTTGAATCAAGATTGGTAAGCAACCAACTCCACCGAGTGGATTAAGGCCATTCTCTCTTTGTGCCGCCATAAATTCTTGATTGGCCAACAATTTTTCTTCTTGGGTTTGGGCATTTCGCATCCGTTCTTGGATAGGTGCCAAGATTGGTTGCATATAAGCCATCTTTTCAGCTTGATAGGCTGCTCTATGGGATTGCATGAGCCCCAATGGCAAAATAATAATCCGTACAATAATGGTTACCAGAATAATGGCAACCCCATATCCCAATCCTTGATTTTCAGCAAAGAAGGTGATTAGGATACTCATGGGTTTTCCCAAAAGATCCCAGATAAGGCCCGTCGGATTTCCGCTCGCATCACGGCCGACACAGCCAGAGAGCAAGACCAGCATCGAGGCTAGGAGTCCTGCAGAAACAAATTTTTTTCTAATTGTCACATTCATCGTCCTTTTCTAAATTATTACCCTTCCCATTTTACTGTTTTTAGGCCTAGATTACAATAGGACCAAGGTCTGACCTTTAGTTTTGGATGGCAAAATCTTGATAAGAGGGGAAGTTAGCCATGGTAACGTCGACGTAGGTCACCTTGGAAAAAGGGCTAGGTCCTTTTCTCACCTCTTGGATAAAAAGTGCCATCTTGCCGGCATCTTCAGACTGGGCTAGAATTTCCACCGTTCCATCCTCTCGATTCCAGACACGTCCTGTAATCCCTCCTAATGAATTGGCGAGTTCCCAAACAGACCAGCGAAAACCAACTCCTTGAATGCGACCTTGAACAATTAACCGTACTTTTTTCATAGCTTCCTCCATTTGTGCTATAATATCTCTTATGACTATTATAACCTCTAAAACCAATCCCTTGATTAAAAAGGTCAAAAAATTACAAAAGAAAAAATACCGCAAGAATTCTTATCTGATTGAAAGCTGGCATCTATTTGAAGAAGCTTATCAAGCTGGAGTAGAATTTGGGACTATTTTTGTTTTGGAAGAAGAAAAAGAGCGACTTCCAAAGGGTTTGGCCTATCAACTGGTCTCTGCTTCCATTCTAGCTGAATTGGCGGATTCCAAAACACCTCAAGGGATTGTGGCAGAGGTGAAACGAGAGATTCTCGAAAGGCCAGATTTAAGCCAAGGAAAATGGCTGTATTTGGAGGAAGTTCAGGATCCAGGGAATGTTGGAACCATGATCCGTACAGCAGATGCAGCAGGTTTTACCGGGGTTTTGGTAAGTCCTGGGACGGCAGACATCTATAGTCCTAAGACCCTTCGATCCATGCAAGGAAGCCACTGGCATTTGCCGATTTACGAGTATTCGTTGGATGAATTAACCAAAGTCACTCATGCTCCGCTTTTGGTGACGAGTCTAAAGGATCAGTCGCAGTCTTACCTGGACTTAGCTCCTATGGAGCAGCTCATCCTCTTAATGGGGAATGAAGGGCAAGGGGCTTCTGGTCTAGCTCATTCGTTGGCGGATCAAACCGTTCATATTCCTATGTCAGGTCAGGCAGAGAGTCTAAATGTGGCCATCGCGGCTGGTATTCTCTTGTTTCATTTAAAAAAATAGCTAAAGGAGTTTTTTTATGCAACCAATCATGTCGCAAACCGATACTGGTTTAAATCGTTTTTTCGCTAAAGTTTATGGTTATATGGGGATGGGGCTTGGTATTTCAGCTCTCGTTTCCGGTCTGTTGCTTTATGTTTTCCAAGCAACCATGATAAATATTATGGTCAACCATTCTTGGGTTTACTATGCTGCCTCTTTTATTGAGTTGGCTCTTGTTTATTCAGTTTCAACAACCGCTTGGAAAAATAATCCAATGGCCATGCCACTTTTCCTTTTCTATTCAGCCCTAAACGGCTTCACCCTCAGCTTTATCCTAGCAGCTTACAGCCAAACGGATGTGTTTGCGGCCTTCTTGACCGCTACACTGACCTTCTTTGCTATGGCAGTGGTTGGTCTTGTTAGCAAGCGGGATTTGTCTGGTATGGCTCATGCTTTTCGCATGGTCTTATTCGGAGTTTTGATTGCTAGTTTGATTAATATTTTCTTACGCAGTGCAGGCTTGTCCTACATCATGAGTATTGTGATGGTTGTGATTTTTGCAGGTTTGACGGCTTATGATAACCAACGCATTCGTCAAGCCTACCAGCAATCAGGCGGACAAGTTTCCAACGGTTGGGCTATTTCCATGGCTCTCAGCCTATACTTGAACTTTATCAACCTTTTCTTGAGTATCCTCCGCATTTTTGCGGCTAATCGCGATTAAGGCTGATTCCTCCAAGTTTTGCTTGGAGGTTTTTTTCTTTTTGAAAAAGAGGCTAGGCTTTGGTATAATAAGGAGAAATGTATGAAAGTGGAAGGAATTGAATTATGCCTCTTTGGTTAGGAATACTATTAATCGTTGTTTTCTTTATTGCTGGTGTAGCACTTGGAATTTATTTGTCTCGCCGTCAATTTGAGCAAGAAATTGCTCAATACCCTCGTTTGAATAAGGATGCCCTGCGTGTCATGATGGGGCAAATGGGACAAAAACCAAGCGAGGCGCGTGTCAACCAAGTTTATCAACAAATTGTTAACCAACAAAAGAAACAAGCCAAGAAATAAACAAGCGAGGCTGAGACAAAAGTCTCGGCCTTCTCGTTTTTTCTAGGGTGGTTACAGCAATATTGGCCACTGGGCTAGATAAAAGGAGTATGGCATGGATAATCGTCCAATTGGTTTCTTGGATTCAGGAGTCGGTGGTTTGACCGTTGTAAAAGAGCTCCGACGCCAACTACCCCATGAAGAAGTTATTTATATAGGAGACTCTGCCCGAGCTCCGTATGGCCCTCGGGCAGCTGAAGAAATTCGAGAATATACTTGGGAACTGGTTCGTTTTTTACAGGCTAAAAATGTTAAAATGATTGTCATTGCCTGTAATACGGCAACAGCTGTGGCCTGGGAGGATATTAAAGAAGCGTTGGATATTCCGGTGCTTGGTGTTATTCTTCCAGGTGCTTCTGCAGCTCTTAAAGTCAATCATAAAGGAAAGATTGGTGTCATTGCGACAGAAATGACCGTCGCCTCGGATATTTACCGCAAAAAGATTCAGTCCTTGGATCCCAATGCTCAAGTCATGAGTCAGGCCTGTCCACCTTTCGTCCCACTGGTTGAAGCGAATGAGCTTCACTCTAGTCTGGCTAAAAAGGTTGTGTATGATCAGTTAAAAGATTTTCAGGGACAGGTTTCAACCTTGATTTTGGGATGTACCCATTATCCCTTGCTACGGCCAGTCATTCAAAATGCCTTGGGTCCTGAGGTCACCTTGATTGATAGTGGCGCTGAGTGTGTTCGGGATATTTCGGTCCTCTTGAATTATTTTGAAATCAATCGTGGACGTGATTTGGAACAGCAACAACACGCCTTTTATACGACAGGAGATGCGGCTGCCTTTGCCCAACTAGCCCAGACCTGGTTAGAAGAAGAAGTACGAGTGGAGCATATAGATTTATGAAACAAGAACTAGTAGAATTTCGAGATGGACAAGACTGGTACGTCGCACAAGTGTCGGACGGACCTCACTTGAGTTTCGCTTTTGATCAGGAGGATCAGGTTTACCATTTCCTAGCCCCTTTTCAAAATTTGTCTCAAAAAAATGGCTTTAAAGTGCAAGTTTTCCAATGGTCTTCAGCTCAAAAGCTGGCACAGTTTATGGTGGACCTGATCAATCGCAGTGAGAACCGTCATCTGAGCCTAGAGCGCCGAGGAGCTGCCCTATTGATTATGGAGGGAGAGCGTCTGCTACACGTGGTCCTACCAGAAGGTGGGGAAAAGTTGGATAAGGTGCTGGGACAAGCGGAATTAGAGCCTCTTTTGATTGCCACGCGCAATGAGGGTAAAACAGCGGAGTTTAAGAAAATCTTCGAACCACTAGGTTTCCGAGTGGAAAATCTCAATGATTATCCAGATCTGCCAGAAATTGCGGAGACAGGTACGACTTTTGAAGCCAATGCCCGTCTGAAGGCAGAAGGAATTGCAGAACTAACAGGGACTATGGTTCTAGCGGATGATTCTGGCCTAAAAGTGGATGTCCTAGGTGGGCTTCCAGGAGTATGGAGTGCCCGTTTTGCTGGACCAGATGCGACGGATGCTGAAAATAATGCTAGATTATTACATGAGATGGCCATGGTTTTAGAGAAGGAAAATCGTTCAGCTCAGTTCCATACGACCTTGGTTGTCGCTGCTCCGGGGCGTGAGTCTTTGGTTGTTGAGGCCGATTGGCCTGGTTACATTGCCTTTGAGCCTAAGGGAGAGAATGGGTTCGGTTATGATCCCCTCTTTCTCATAGGTGAGACTGGAATAACGTCTGCTCAGCTAAGTATGGAGGAGAAAAACCAGCAGTCTCATAGGGCTCAAGCTGTTCAGAAATTAGTGGAGGTATTTCCATCATGGAGAGACGGACAGTAGTTGTTATGAGCGATTCTCATGGGGATCGCAGTATTGTACAAGCCATCAAAGAACAATGGCAAGATAAGGCAGACTTGATTTTCCACAATGGAGATTCAGAATTGGAAGTGGATGATCCAGTTTGGGACGGTATCCATGTTGTTGCCGGAAATATGGACTTTTTTGCAGGTTTTCCGGATCGTCTGAGTGTCGATTTGGATGGGCACAAGATTGTCCAAACTCATGGCCATCTGCAAAATATCAATTTCACCATGGATAAATTGGCCTACTGGGCGCAAGAAGAAGGAGCCAGCATCTGTCTTTACGGGCATCTCCATATCCCTGCTGCTTATCAAGAAGATGGGATCCTTTATTTGAATCCAGGTTCAGTCAGTCAGCCGCGTGGGAGAATCTTGGAACGTCTCTATGCTGTGATTCGTCTTGAAGGCAATCAAGCTCGTGTGGATTACTTCACACGAGATCATCAGCTTTTCCCCAGCTTAAGCAAGGAGTTTACTATCAAATGATTGCACAACCCCTAGAGGACTATTTGAAGGCCCAAGAGTCCACCTTTCTAACGCCCGCTGCGAATCTGGCGGTTGTCATCGATAGCCATAACGTGGATCATGTAATTCTTCTACTAAGTCAGATTACCTATTCACGGATTCCTGTCGTAACAGACCACGGTAAATTTGTAGGAACGATTTCTTTAACGGATATCCTGAGCTATCAAATACAACACAATCTGTCAGCTGCAGAGCTGGAAAATATGGACATTGTGCATATGGTCAAAAGAGATGGACTTACCCTGGGACCGGGTTACACCCTAACAGAGGTCTTTCACAAGTTGGTGGACGAGTCCTTTCTGCCGGTCTTGGATGCTGAGGGCCTTTTGGAAGGGATTATTGCTCGTAAATCCATTCTCAAGGCAACCAATGCCCTGCTCCATGATTTTGGCCAACATTATGAAATGAGTCCCAAATGAGAGCTTGGATTGAGTCCTTTTTAGAAAGCAAAAGACTTTCCACCAATACCAGGGCGGCCTATGTATCGGATTTAAAGCAATTAGAGCGGAGCCTGAATGGCAAGGTAGATGATCTGGGTCTTAAAGTCTACCGGGACTCTTTGAGTCATCTCAGTGTAAAGGCTCAGCGGCGAAAGCTATCCGCCATTAACCAATTCCTCTTCTTTCTTTATCAAGAGGGACATGTCGAACGTTATTACCGTTTGGATTTGCCGCCTTTGAAAAGTCAAGAGGAGCCGAGTGCTCCTGACCAGGCTTTGTTGGCTAAGGATTTGTTTCAGATAAGGACCCAATATCCACAAGGCCAGCTTTTGGTAGCTCTGATTTTGGAAACCGGGCTCTTGCCAACTGAAATTATTCAGCTGAAGAAGTCTGATTTACAGCCTGCTCTTGGTCTTTTGCAGGTGGGACAAAGCGGTAAACGCAGAGTTCTGGAAGTGGGAGAGAACTTGAGAAAGCTCCTGGGCCAAGCAGGCCCAGGCACCTTTCTCTTTGAACATCAAGGGAAACCCTATACCCGTCAGTGGGTTTTCTTACAGATAAAAGCTTTTTTGGAGGAGCAGGAGCTGACAACCCACTCCCCTCAAAGTTTACGAGAGCAGTATATTTTTAAAGAATTGAAAGCCGGAGTGGACTTGCTGACGATTGCAGATAATCTAGGCCTGCGCTCCTTACACAGTATTGAGAAATACCGCAAATGGAAATAAAAATCAAAGATTTTGAGGGACCCTTGGATTTGCTCTTGCACCTCGTCTCTCGCTACCAAATGGATATTTATGATGTTCCCTTGTTAGAGGTGATTGAACAGTATCTGGCCTACCTGTCAACCCTCCAAGCCTTACGTTTGGAAGTGGCTTCTGAGTATATGGTTATGGCCAGTCAGTTGATTTTACTAAAAAGCCGGAAGCTCTTACCCCAGATTCAAAGTCAAGAGGAAGACGAGCTAGTGGAGGATATGGAGCAGAACCTGCTTCAACAATTGGAAGATTATCGCTACTTTAAAGCAGCCAGTCAGGAATTGGCCCAGCAGCATGAGGATCGCTCGCTCTATTATAGCCATCCCTCTAGTCCTTTGCTTTCGGAAGTTGTGGAACTCAATCAGGACGTCACCTCCATGGACCTCTTTTTGACTTTTTCGCATCTACTACGGCAGGAGAAAAAGAAACGGCAGGGACAGCATACAACGGTAGAACGGGATGATTTTCGGATTGAGGATTCCATGGATCAGGTTCGCCAAGGTTTGAAGCAAGCCAAGGGAAAACTGGCCTTTAGCCAACTTCTAGTTCAGGCTGAATCGCTTTCCCAAATGATTACACAATTTTTAGCCTGTTTGGAATTGGTGAAAATCCAAGAAATTCGTCTCCATCAGGCTGAGACCTTTGATGAAATATGGATAGAAGGACAGGTAACATGAGTCAATTAGCGGCCTTGGAGGCCCTCTTATTTACAGCTGGTGAAGATGGTCTCGATCGCTTCCATTTGGCCTCCATGTTGGATGTAGATCCAGTTCAGCTCGAACCCTTGATCAAGGCTTTAATCCAATCCTATGACCAGAATCCTGATTCCAGTTTGACGGTCATTGAGACCAAGCGAAGCTTGCGTCTGGTGACCAAGCCGGCCTATGCTTCTTTATTGGAAGCCTATGCACAGACACCGATGCAGCAATCTCTTTCCCGGGCCAGCTTGGAGGTGCTTTCCATTGTTGCTTACCGTCAGCCAATCACTCGCATTGAAATTGATGCTATTCGCGGTGTTAACTCAAGCGGGGCCTTAACCAAGTTGCAAGGGTTTGGTTTAATCAAAGAGGTTGGTAAAAAGGAAACCTTAGGGCGCCCAAATTTATATGGCACCACTGATTATTTTTTGGACTACATGGGGATGAATCAATTAGAAGATCTTCCTCAGGTCCAAGTAGAGGAAGAAGAAGAGCAAGAGAAGTCCTTGTTTAGGATTGAGGAAGAAAATGAGAATTAATAAATACATAGCCCATGCTGGAATTGCCAGCCGTCGCAAAGCAGAAGAGCTGATTAAGCAGGGCCGGGTAACGATCAATGGCCAAGTGGTCAAGGAATTGGCTACCACTGTGAAAAAAGGGGACCGTGTAGAAGTTGAAGGTCAACCGATTTATCATGAGGAAAAAGTCTACTACCTTTTAAATAAACCCCGTGGAGTTATTTCCAGTGTCAGTGATGACAAGGGCCGGGCAACTGTTCTTGATTTTTTTAGTGGGGTCAAGGAACGGATTTATCCCGTTGGCCGCTTGGACTGGGACACTAGTGGTGTTTTGTTATTGACCAATGATGGTGATTTTACGGATGAGATGATCCATCCTCGAAATGAAATTGACAAGGTTTACCTAGCGCGTGTGAAAGGATTGGCTACCAAGGAAAACCTTCGTCCGTTAACCAGAGGCATTGTCATTGAAGGAAAGAAAACAAAACCAGCAGTCTACAATATTTTAAAAGTCGACCCGGTTAAAAACCGTTCCGTTGTGGAATTAACCATTCATGAAGGCCGGAATCATCAGGTTAAGAAGATGTTTGAGGCGGTTGGACTTCAAGTTGACAAATTATCCCGAACTCGTTTCGGTCATCTGGATGTAGCAGGTTTACGGCCAGGCGAATTCCGACGGTTAAACAAAAAAGAAATCAGTCAACTGCATAACCTAGCGGTAACGCCTAAGCAGACTGGGAAGAAAAGACGATGAGTCGTCTTCTGATTCTTCTGGTGAAGGGCTACAAACGCTTTATTTCGCCTCTTTTTCCACCTTCCTGTATCTATAGCCCCACTTGTTCTACTTATATGATTCAAGCCCTAGAGGCTTATGGTCTATGGGGTCTCTATTTGGGCAGTAAGCGAATCTTGTCCTGTCACCCTTGGTCACAGGGGGGCGAGGATCCCCTTCCAGATTCCTTTGTTTTTTTCAAAAAAACAATCAAGAAGCTTGACAGGTAAGGTGTTCCTGGTATATACTAAGACTGTAATTTGATTGATTTAGCTCAGACCTGTTGTGATCTAAGTTAATCAGATGAGCGCACCACATTGCCCGCTGAGCTTGACTCCGGACAATGTGGCTATTTTTTTATTCGAAAGGACCTTTTCCTTGAATCATATTGTTTTATACCAACCTCAGATTCCACAAAATACAGGAAATATCGCTCGGACTTGTGCCGCAACCAACAGTCCCCTTCATTTGATCCATCCTTTGGGTTTTCCTTTGGATGATAAAAAGATGAAACGTGCAGGGCTCGATTATTGGGACCAGTTGGAGATTTTTCACTATGAATCTTTAGAGGATTTTTTGAGCCAACAGGGTCATCAATCACTCTATCCCGTTACCAAATTTGCAGAAGCGACCTATGCTGAGAAGGACTATCAGACAGGGAACGATGCTTACTTTATTTTTGGACGGGAAGATACTGGCTTGCCTGCGGATTTCTTACAGGACTATCGGAAACAGGCGATTCGGATTCCCATGAATGATGACCATGTCCGTAGTTTAAATGTTTCCAATGCAGTCTGTATGGTGGTTTACGAGGCTTTACGCCAACAGAACTTTGTTGGATTAGAAACCGTTCATCATTATGAACAAGATAAGATTAAATAGATAGGTACGACATGACTCGAATTAAACGCTTGACGATCGTGGCAGTGTTGGCTGCCCTTTCCTTTATTTTGATGTTTTTTGCTTTTCCCATTATTCCAGGTGCAGATTTCTTGCAGTTGGATTTAAGTATTTTACCCATTTTGGTAGCATTGGAGTTGTTTGGCCTGAAGCAGGCAAGCTTGGCTCTCTTGCTTCGTTCGCTACTGAAGCTTTTATTGAATAACCAAGGGATTTCGACTGTTATCGGGCTTCCTATGAATATGCTCGGAATTTTCTCTTTTATGTTGGTGTTAGCCATGGTTTGGCGTAAAAAGGATTCCTATGTTCAGTATTTTCTAGCTGGAGGCTTGGGAACCCTAGCCCTAACCGTGGTGATGCTTGGGATGAACTATTTCTATGCCATTCCCCTGTATGCTAGCTTTGCTGGATTTGATATTGCTGCTATCATTGGGCTTGGAACCTATCTCCAAGCTATGGTTCTCCCCTTCAATTTGATTGCTGGAGTGTCTTATACCTTTAGTTTTTGTCTGATTTGGGCACTCATGAAACCGGTGGTGAAAGCCTATGCAGAATAAGCAAAGCTACTGGACGAGAGGGAGTTTTTGTCTCTTATTATTTGTGATTTTGGGGTATACAGTTCGTTTCTATCCTCAAAACTTGGTGGCTTTTGATAGTGGGATTCAAACCGCTGTTCGTGGTGATCTTCCCACAGCTTTGACGACTTTCTTTACCAGTCTAACCAAGATTGGGAATATGCCGGTCATTATGGGCTGGGTTGGCCTGGCTACAATCTTCCTTCTGTGGAAACGTTACTATAGCGAGGCAATCCTCTTAGTAGGGAACTTGGCTTTAACTGGCCTACTGGTTCTTATCTTGAAGAATATCTATCAAAGACCACGTCCTGGTATTGAGCATTTAGTTGCAGAGAAGGGGTTTTCTTTCCCCAGTGGTCATGCTCTAGCAGCCAGTTTGGTGATCGGCTCTGTGCTGATTATTGTCAGTCAAAATGTTCAGGCAGGATGGTTCCGGCGTTTTTTACAAGGATCTCTGATTCTCCTGATTTTGGCCTTACCCCTCTCCAGAGTTTATCTAGGGGTTCATTACCCGAGCGACGTCATTGGTAGTCTTTTACTAGGGTTCGGGATCTTATTTTTAGAATTTCCCGCCTATCAAAGACTTCGCTTTCGTTGGCGTTTCACAGGCAAACAAGCAAGGTAGCTCATGCGTTAGCTTGCTTTCTTTTTTGGGAAAAATGGTATAATGGGAACATCTTTGTACTTAACTAATTCTGACATGCTCGAAAAATTCAAAGAGATGACTAAAAGAGATGACTAGGAAAGCCGATGAAGGTTGAACGAAAGTTCACCGAATTGGCTTGACAACGTCAGAATTTGAAATATAACGAGCATAAAAAGATGGGGGAGGAAAAAATGCCACTAAAACCCTTAGACATGGCCCATGAATTTCTGGTTCAGGTCCTTAGCCCAGAGGATACCACAGTGGATGCAACCATGGGGAATGGCCATGACACACTCTTTCTAGCCCAAAGGAGCGGTCTGGTCCATGCTTTTGATATTCAGGAACAAGCATTGGTTCAAACCCAGCAGCGTTTGGAACAGGCTGGTCAGAGCAATGTTCAATTACACTTAAAGGGACATGAGCATCTGGCAGAATATGTGGATCAGGCTAAGGCGGTGATTTTTAATTTGGGTTATCTACCGTCAGCGGATAAGAGTCTAGTGACCCTTCCAGAAACGACCTTGGCAGCGGTGAAGGCCGCCTGTGATATCTTGCTTCCGGGTGGTCGGATTGCGATGATGGTCTATTGGGGACATCCAGGAGGTCCAGAGGAAAAGGATGCACTCTTGGCATTTGTCCAAGACCTGCCGCAAGAGGATTATACCGTTTTGGAATACCGAACCCTGAATCAGCGGAATTGTCCCCCTTTTTTAATTATGATTGAAAAGAAAGTAGAGAAATATGGATAAGGAATTTATTGAAGAACGTTTGCAGGCTTTAAAAGATAGAGCACGGTTACAAGATATTAGTGTGGATGATCATCAGGCTATCCAAGCAGGTCATGAGCGCCAGTTACGTCGTCAACAAAAACGAGTTTTAGGTTTGGAGATGAAACGATGTGCCTTGCAAATTAATGGGCAGGATGATCAGCCAACTGCTAAAAAGGTGGCGAAAGAGAAAAATTTTTATCAGAAGCTTTGTCAGGGTGGAACGCGCTAGATGGAAATCTTGCTGATTTTATTAATTTTTGTATCGGTATTAGTTTTATCAAATGCATTAAATAAGGTTATCCCTCAATTACCTGTCCCTTTTCTACAGATTGTATTTGGGATCATCATTGGATTATTTACGCTTTCAGATCAAATTGAATTTGATACGAACGTGTTTCTGGCTTTGATCATTGGTCCCCTAGCCTTTCGCGAGTCGGAGGAGGCGGATGTGTCTAGTATTGGCCGGCATTGGCGCTTCATCCTTTATTTAATTTTCCCCCTCATCTTTTTGACGACCCTTGTTTTAGGCGCTGTTATTCATACCCAGTTAGTGGTTGTACCGTGGGCAGTAGCGATAGCCACAGGTGCTGCCCTAGGCTCGACTGACCTGATTGCATTTTCGTCCTTGGCCGAGCGATTCCGATTTTCGCAGAAGACAGAGGATATCTTAAGGGGAGAGGGGCTCTTGAATGATGCAAGTGGTTTGGTCTCTTATCAAACGGCCATTCTGGTTTGGACAACCGGTATGTTTTCTGTAACCCAAGCTGGAGGCACGCTTTTTGTTCAAATTGCAGGAGGAATTGTGGTTGGTTTCTTCGCGGCTGGTTTGAATTTCATTACCCACAAAATACTGATGCGTTACCAAGCTGTTGATGTGGCGGGAGAATTGTTATTAGAACTGAGCCTCCCACTTCTGACCTTTTATTTGGCGGATCAGCTACAAGTTTCGGGGATCATTGCGGTTGTTGTGGCTGGAATTTTGAAGTCTAATCGCAGGAAACGCTTCAATCAACTTGAGGTGGAAATAGAAGAAACCTTTGACACTGTTTGGAAAGCAGTGAACTTCATGTTAAATGGGGCTGTCTTTCTTATTTTAGGAATTGAATTGGTCTATATGTTTGATCCAATTGTCAGAAGTCCCTTGTATGACAATGCGATTCTTTTAGGATTGAGTGTCCTTCTAACAGTTGTTTTATTTGCCCTTCGTTTTATAGGAATTACTGTCTATTATGCTCTTCGTGCATGGATCAAAAAGGATAGTTTGACCTCCCAGTGGAAGGAAATTTTCATCCTAACGTTTTCAGGAGTCAAAGGAACCATGTCGATAGCGACCATCCTTCTCTTACCACAAGATTTAAAAATTGCTTACCCGAGTTTACTCTTTGTAGTGGCTAGCGTTACGCTCTTCAGTTTTTTGACAGGTCTTTTGGTTTTACCTTATCTAGCTGATCAGCCCGAGGAAGATATCGATTATGCTGCAGAGATAGCTGTTCTTAATGCAGTCATCAATCAAATTGAACAAGACATTCAAGAAAGTACAGTGAAGGAGGCTCTATATGCTGTGCTTGATAATTATAATGATCGGATTGGTTCTTTGATTATTGAGCATGAAGGGCGTTCCATTCGACAGCAATGGTTAGATTTGAATCTGTTAACGTTAAGTGTCGAAAATGATGGTCTCGATCAGGCCTATGAAGCGGGACAATTATCAGAACGTGCTTACTTTGTTTACCAGCGTTATTTGAGAAGATTGGAAGGGCAAGTGAGTCGCTCAGTTATGAGCCGTTTAACATTTCTGTTACTATTTTTTTTCCGGGTAGCTAGACTGCTGGTCCATGAAATCATGACATTTGGATCCTATACTCGCCAGTGGTTGGCTGGAAATCAGCCGCAGCTAAGTGCGGAGGAGAGCGATCAATTGGCGATTCTTTATCTGAACAATACAGAAGTGTTGATGGATGCCTTGGCTGAGTTGTCAGGAGTCTACTCAACGGAGCTCCTGCATTACTACAGAGATTATCGTTTACGAGAAGCAACCATTATCGGGGATGGTGGATTTGTCAGTCGTGTTTTATTGCGAACCAGACAATACCATTCAAAGGAACTAATTGCGGCTTATTATTTGGAACGAAAAATCATTCATGAATTTGAAAGTGATGGGCTGATTTCAAGTGAAAAAGCGAATCATTTACGGTCAGTTGTCAACCAATTGGAAACTTATTCTTTAAAGGAAAATCATCTGCAGATGAATCTTTTAGAATTGGGGAGTCGCAGAGGATAGACAGTTTATGCTCACTGAAAAGCAATTTTAGCCATAGAAGTGAGTCGCAGAAAATACTGAGCTACGGCATTAAATGCCAAAATTTAGTACGATTTAACAAGACACCTCTACTTTAACATAAAGAAAAAGTAGTGAGGAAATCTTTCGTCGAAGGTTTCTTCACTACTAAGCTTTCTATGTTTGAAATTCGTTAATATACTCTTTTAGTTTATCTTTTATTACTGTGTTAGCTCGTCTTGCCGTACTTTAGTACTGCCTGCGACTCGCTGCCTTGTACTAAAAGCAAACTAAAAGACTATACTGGACAAATTTCAAAATCGGAATACTCGAAAAATTTCAAAAAAATGACTAGGAAAGCCGATGATGGTAGAACTGAAGTTCACCGAAGAGGCTTGACAACGTCAGATTTTGAAATTTAATGAGTATAAGTTTTATAGAAAATGAATAATTTGACACAAAGAAGCACGAGTCTCAGTACTCGTGCTTCTTTGTTAGAGTTCAATTTTTAAAAGTATAGGAGTGTGGTCCTGGCGAGCACCAGAGTCAATCATGCTGGATTCTTGCACCTTAGCCGCAAGACGATTGCTAACCAACCAGTAGTCAATTCTCCAGCCGGTGTTATTGATTTTGCTGGTTCGGCTGCGTTGAGCCCACCAGGTATAGTGATCTGGAATCATTCCATGGAGGTGACGGAAGGTATCTGTGAAACCTTTGGCCAAGAGATTGGTGAATCCTTGGCGTTCCTCGTCTGTAAAGCCTGGGGAACGGCGGTTAGAGGCAGGGTTAGCCAAGTCGATCTCGTTGTGGGCTACATTGTAGTCACCGGTTGCTAGAACAGGTTTGTTTTTGTCTAGGCTTGCTAGGTAATCAGCGTAGCAGGCATCCCAGACTTGGCGTTCTGCCAAGCGTTTGAGGCCATCTCCTGCATTGGGGGTGTAGACCTGTGTCACATAGAACTCTGGGAATTCAAGGGTGATAATCCGGCCCTCTAAGTCCATGGTAGAAGGAGCACCAATTTCTGGGTAGCTGATGACAGGCTCCAGTCCTTTTTTATAGAGGAACATGGTTCCAGCATATCCTTTACGAGCGGGTTCAACAGAAGAACGCCATGTGTTTTCATAATCTGGGAAAAGGTCAGCCAAAATTTCTAAATGTTTTTTGGTAGGTCCCTTGGCAGACAATTTAGTTTCCTGAATGGCAATGATATCAGCATCTTCATCGACTAGGGTTTGCAAAACTGCTTGTGACAATTGAGCCCGAGCTGAGTCAGAAGTCAGAGCGGCGTTCAATGAATCAATATTCCATGAAATGAGTTTCATAATCTATCCTTACTATTTTTTCAATTGTTATCATTATACCAAAGAAAGAGCTGGAATTTGTCTAATGGAGATTGAAAAAGCTGGGCTTTCGCCCAGCTAACAGCTTCTTTACGGAACTTCAATTTTTTCAACACCACCCATGTAAGGACGGAGAACTTCAGGGATTGTCACAGAGCCATCTTCGTTTTGGTAATTTTCCAAGATAGCAGCAACAGTCCGACCCACGGCCAGTCCTGATCCATTAAGCGTATGAACATGTTTTACCTTACCGTCTGCTTCATCCCGGTAACGGATTTGTGCCCGGCGTGCTTGGAAGTCTTCGGTGTTGGAGCAGCTTGAGATTTCACGGTAAGTGTTTTGCGCTGGAATCCAAACTTCCAAGTCATACGTTTTTGCAGCTGAGAAGCCCATATCTCCAGTTGAGAGGGTCAAGACACGGTAGGCCAAGCCAAGTTTTTGGAGGATTGACTCGGCGTTTTGAGTCATTTTTTCCAATTCTTGGTAAGATTCTTCCGGTTTGGCAAATTTAACCATTTCGACCTTATGGAATTGGTGCAAGCGGATCAAACCACGGGTGTCGCGTCCTGCTGAACCAGCTTCAGAACGGAAAGATGGACTCATGGCAGTGAAGTAGATTGGTAGGTCTTTGGCTTCCAAGATTTCCCCACGGTAGTAGTTGGTAAGGGGAACTTCCGCAGTTGGAATGAGGACATAGTTGGTATCTGCCAATTCAAAGGTATCCTCTTTGAATTTTGGATATTGACCGGTTCCAAACATAGAATCGTGGTTGACCATATAAGGTGGAATCACTTCAGTGTAGCCTTCTGCCAAGTGCTCGTCCAACATGAAGTTGTAAAGTGCGCGCTCCAAACGTGCTCCGAGTCCTTTGTAGAAAAGGAAACGAGTTCCAGTCACTTTCCCACCACGTTCCCAGTCCAAAATGTCTAGATCTTCTCCCAGGTCCCAGTGAGCTTTGGGCTCAAAGTCAAATTCAGGCACCTGACCCCAGCGACGAATTTCCACATTGTCTTCTTCATCTTCCCCAACTGGAACAGACTCATGTGGAAGGTTGGGAAGGGTTACTAGAATGTCCTGAAGTTCCTGGTCAATGGTTGCTAAGCGGGCATCCAATTCTTTGATTTCGGCAGACAAAGCTTGCATGGCTGCAATCTTGTCATCCGCATTTTCTTTGTTGCGTTTGGCTTGGGCAATTTCTGCAGAGACGGTATTGCGTTTGGCTTTTTCTTCTTCAACCTGAACCAAGAGTTCCCGACGTTGCTCGTCTAATTCTTTCATCTTATCTAAGATAGCAGCGTCGACTCCACGTGTGGCCAATTTTGCTTGAGCTGCGGCAAAGTCATTGCGAACCTGTTTTAAATCTAACATAGAAACCTCCTCTAATGAAAAAACACACGAATGCTGGTGTTGGAGCGTCGAAACGCGGTTCCATCCAACTTCACATCGTGTGCCTTGATTCCTTATCTAAACTGTATCCAACGGTAGAATTTCGTCCTTCCCTTCTATCTGCTTGCAGCAACCGCAGACTCTCTAAAAGAAGAAATAAGACTACTTGTCCGTTTGTTTCATTATATCCAAACTAGCCTTTTTTGGCAAGCGCTTGCTGAATTTTTTTCCAGGTCTATCATTCGAAAGTGATAATGTCTTAAGTAAATCGAATATGAAAATGTCCTCTGTGTTACATTAGAAAGATGAGGAAAATAGTTTTAACAATGTCTGAAGATAAAAAATATCAAGTGATCAAGCAAG